>NZ_CP040518.1:3157500-3457500 GCF_005848555.1 Blautia sp. SC05B48
TTGGAGGAATGCCCCAACAGAAGAAGGATCAGCAGATGTTCGTATAACAGCGAGATCAAAATGAAATAATGGTTGACAGAACCGGGAAAGAGCGTACTGTTCGAGTGGGATTTGCATATGTTGCACAAAGTAAAACAGCCATCAACTTGTTATTTGCTCTGTGAAATGATAAAATCAAAATAAAACAGGTGAGTTGTAACCTCGTGCTTGAGGAACAGCTTCAGAAAGGAGTCTGAAAAGCATGGGAAGATTTGTGAACCCGGACAACAGTGCATTTCAGGTTGCCCTTAACTCCAGAATATATGTGGATAAGACTGGCCTGATCGAGTACACAAACAGTGTTCTTGATACAACAAATGCCTATATCTGCAATAGTCGGCCGCGTCGGTTCGGAAAATCTTATGCGGCTAATATGTTGGCTGCGTATTATAGTAAAGGCGCAGATTCTGAGCAGATGTTTTCTGGATTGCAGATAAGCAGGGCGGCCGACTTTAAAAAGCATCTTAACAAGTATGATGTGATCCATATCGATATTCAGTGGTTTCTGGCAAACTGTGATGATGCGGATAATATAGTGAAGCATGTCACGGAGGCGGTTCTGGATGAATTGCGGGAAGTTTATCCGGATGTTCTGCCACTTGAAGTATCTGGCTTGCCGGATGCACTTTCAAGAATCAAAGATAAGGTGGGACAGAAGTTTATCGTCATCATTGATGAATGGGACGTACTGATTCGTGATGAGGCGGCCAATAAAAAAGCACAGGAAGATTATATAAATTTCCTGCGAGGAATGTTCAAAGGAATAGAACCTACAAAGTATATTCAACTGGCGTACCTTACAGGTATTCTTCCCATAAAGAAGGAAAAAACACAGTCAGCTCTGAATAACTTTGATGAGTTTTCTATGCTGAGCCCAGGCAGTCTCGCACCGTATGTCGGTTTTACTGAGAATGAAGTGCAGAAACTGGCAGAAGAATATCATCAGGATTTTGATGAGGTAAAGCGTTGGTATGATGGATATCTGCTGAATGGTCATCAGGTTTATAATCCTCGAGCAGTTGTTGGCGTGATGCTTCGGGGAGAATTCAAGAGCTATTGGTCAGAAACAGCTTCTTATGATGCCATTGTTCCGCTGATCAACATGAATTATGGCGGCTTGAAAACAGCTATTATTGAAATGATCTCTGGCGCAGAGGTTAAAGTAAACACAGCAACCTTTAAGAACGATACGGTAAGCATCAAAAGTAAGGATGATGTGTTAACATACATGATTCACCTGGGTTATTTTGGATATAACCCCAAATTAAAGACTGCCTTTGTGCCGAATGAAGAGATTCGACAAGAACTTACAGCTGCTGTTGAAAGTAAGCAGTGGAATGAGATGCTGGAATTCCAGAAAAATTCGGAACATTTACTTGATGCTACGTTGGACATGGATGGAGTAGAAGTTGCTGCACAGATTGAAAAAATCCACAACGAGTATGCGTCTTCCATTCAATATAACAATGAGAATTCACTGAGCAGTGTTTTGGCAATTGCATATTTAAGTGCAATGCAGTACTATTTTAAACCTGTCCGGGAACTGCCGACAGGCCGTGGATTTGCTGATTTTGTGTTTATCCCAAAGATAGAGTACTGTTCATCTTATCCGGCGTTGATCGTAGAGCTGAAGTGGAATCAAAATGCCCAGACTGCCGTGATGCAGATTAAAGATAAAAAATATCCTTCTTCAATTCTGGATTACACAGGTGAAATCCTGCTTGTTGGGATCAACTATGATAAAACCAGTAAGGAACATCAATGTTTGATCGAAAAATATGAAAAAGAGTGACTTTGGAACATAATTGTATAATAAAAAAACACAAAATAGAAAGACTGCCGCAGGTTTCGCGCCTGCGGCATTTTGCAGTTTGTACAAAAAACACAGAAAATATATTGGAAAAAGAGCGGGAAAAGGGTATAATGTCAGAGAAAGTGTGATTGATAAAATACAGACGTTTTTTTTCTGCTTTGTCAGGTCATAAATAAGTGAGGCGGGGGATGTAACAATGGAACAGCAGCATATGTTTACCAATCGGATGATCCGTAATCTTCTGGTGCCGGTAGTGCTGGAACAGATTTTGAATTCGATAATGGGAACCGCAGATACCATGATGGTCAGCAATGTGGGATCTGCGGCTCTTTCTGCGGTATCGCTGGTGGATTCCATCAATGTGCTTCTGATCCAGGCTTTTTCGGCGCTGGCAGCGGGAGGCGCCATTGTCTGCGCCCAGTATATCGGACAGAGGAATTATGAGAAGGCGAACATGTCTGCCAGGCAGGTGCTTTTTATCATCACAGCGATCTCTGTAGTGGTGTCTGCAGTCTGTCTGATCTTTCAGAAGCCGCTTTTGAGGCTGATCTTCGGTGCAGTGGATGCGGATGTTATGCGTGCATCGGAAACCTATTTCTTTTTTACGGCATTGTCATTCCCCTTTATTGCGGCTTATGATTCTGCGGCTTCGATCTTTCGTGCCCAGGAGAATACCAAGGGGCCTATGACGATCTCCATGATCTCCAATATTATGAACATTGGCGGAAATGCGGTTCTGATCTGGGTTTTCCACCTTGGTGTTGCAGGAGCGGCGATCTCCACACTGGTTTCCCGTATTTTCTGTGCAGTGGTTGTTCTCTGGCAGCTGCGTAAGGATCGCCAGCCTGTCGTTGTGAAGGATTATCTGAAGATCCGTCCGGACTGGAGCATGATCGGACGTATTCTGGGACTTGGGATCCCTTCGGGAATTGAGAACAGCATGTTTCAGCTTGGAAAACTTGCCATCCAGTCTACGGTTTCCACACTGGGAACAGCAGCTATCGCAGCGCAGGCAATGACCAATATCCTTGAGAACCTGAATGGTATCGCAGCCATCGGAGTAGGTGTGGGCCTGATGACTATCGTAGGCCAGTGTCTTGGTGCCGGTCGAAAGGATGAGGCGGTCTATTACATAAAAAAACTCTGCGTCATTGCAGAGGCAGTTATTATCGTAAGCTGTCTGAGTGTGTATGCTTTGGTCAGACCAGTGACGATCCTTGGCGGAATGGAGAGTACCAGTGCGGAAATGTGCATCCACATGATGACATGGATCACCATCGTAAAGCCTGTGGTATGGACAATGGCGTTCGTGCCTGGGTATGGTCTTCGTGCAGCCGGTGATGTGAAGTTTTCCATGATCACCTCCTGCTGTACCATGTGGGCGTGCAGGTTCTGTCTCTGTGTTTTCCTGATCCGTGTCCTGGGCTTCGGGCCTATGGGTGTCTGGATCGGAATGTTTGCGGACTGGACTGTTCGTGGGATTATTTTCACCTGGCGTTTCCACAGCCGCAAATGGCTGGAGCACAAGGTAATTTAAAAAGGAGGGCGTCGCATATATGAAGAACGGACTGGAAGACCAGTATGTCATAAAAAACAACAAGCGCCTCCGCTACGGCTACACAACAGGCTCCTGTGCAGCCGGGGCAGCCAGGGGTGCAGTCCGGATGCTGCTTTCGGGAGAGTCTCTTTCAGAGGTAGAGCTTGATACCCCGAAGGGGATCACCCTTACATTACAGCTTCACGATATTACCCGGGGCGAAACGTATGTCTCCTGTGCTGTACAGAAGGATGCAGGTGATGATCCGGATACCACCAACGGGATCCTGGTCTATGTAAAAGCGGAGAAGTTTTCTATTTCAGCGTCAGAACAGGCCGGGCAGCAGCGGAAAACAGAGAACTCCCGGCCTCAGATCATCCTGGACGGAGGGATCGGGGTGGGTCGTGTCACCAAGCCGGGACTTTCCCAGAAAGTGGGCGAGGCGGCGATCAATCCGGTTCCCAGAGCTATGATCCTGCGGGAGGCCGAAGAGGCAGCCCAGGAATATGACTACGAGGGCGGTCTGAAGCTTACCGTATCCGTTCCCCAGGGGGAGGAGATCGCCAAAAAAACCTTTAATCCCCGTCTTGGCATTCTTGGCGGGATCTCCATACTTGGAACCAGCGGGATCGTAGAGCCCATGAGTGAGAAGGCTCTGATCGAAAGCATCCATGTGGAGATGAAGCAGCATTTCTGCCAGGGAGAAGATTTTATCCTGGTGACACCGGGGAATTACGGTGCGGATTATCTCAGGGAGCATATGTCCATTCCCTTTGAGAACAATATCAAGTGTAGCAATTATGTAGGAGAGACCATTGACATGGCCATTGATATGGGCGTAAAGGGCATTCTTTTTGTGGCTCATATCGGTAAGTTTGTAAAGGTTGCCGCCGGGATCATGAATACCCATTCCCACTGTGCTGACGGAAGGATGGAGGTTCTCTGTGCAAGTGCCATCCGTGCAGGGGGCTCTCTGGAATGTGCCAGAGAGATCCTGGAGGCGGGGACTACCGATGAGGCGCTGGCTGTTCTTGACAGCTATGGTATCCTGAAAGAGACTATGGCTGTGGTCATGGAGAAGATCCAGTTTTATCTGGACCACAGGTCCTATGAGCAGATCCTTTTGGGCGCTGTGGTGTTTTCCAATGTATACGGACTGCTGGGGCAGACTCGGGATGCAGAAGAGCTGATCCATAAGATACAGGAGCAGGCAGTCCGGGTGGATGATATTTCATGACAGGCCCCCCGGTCCGGATGGAATCTTTAAAGAGCAGGAAAAAATTTGATAAAAATAACAGACAGGTTTTATCCTGTTTGGAAAATATAGCTAGGAGGAAAGAAATATGGCAGGTAAATTATATGGTGTAGGTGTAGGACCGGGAGATCCGGAGCTTCTTACCTTAAAAGCACTTCGTCTTGTAAAGGAGGCAGAGGTGATCGCGCTTCCGGGACAGGTTCCGGAGGATACGGTAGCATTTAAGATCGTGGAGGGTGCTTATCCGGAGCTTGGAAAGAAGGAGCTTCTTGCAGTTCCTTTTCCAATGTCCAAGGATCCTGAGGTGCTGAAAAGCTATCATGATGCAGGAGCAGAAAAAGTCAAGGCTGTCCTGGACCAGGGTAAAGACGTGGTATTTCTCACACTGGGAGATCCTACCGTGTATTCCACATATCTCTATATTCATCACAGACTTGTGGCTCAGGGCTATGAGACGGAGATCGTCTGTGGGATCACATCCTTCTGTGCAGTTTCCGCACGTCTGAATACCGGACTTGTGGAGAAGGCAGAGCCTCTTCACGTGATCCCGGCTTCCTATCAGATCGAGGATGCGCTGAAGCTTTCCGGCACCAAGGTCCTTATGAAGGCCGGAAAGAAAATGAAGGATGTGAAGGCGGAGCTTCTTTCCCAGGGGGCAGAGGCTATGATGATCGAAAACTGCGGAATGCCGGACGAAAAGATCTACCGGACCGTGGAGGAGATCCCTGAGGATGCAGGATATTATTCCCTGATCATTATCAAAGAAAATAAAGACAGAAGAGAGGAATAGATTATGGTACATTTTGTAGGAGCAGGTCCGGGAGCACCGGATCTTATTACAGTAAGAGGTAAACAGTATCTGGAAGAGGCAGATGTGATCATCTATGCGGGATCTCTTGTAAATCCCCAGCTTCTGGAGTATTCCAAGGATGTGTGCACCATCCATAACAGTGCAAAGATGACCCTTGAGGAAGTGATCTCTGTTATGGAGAGAGCAGAGGCTGAGGGTAAGATGACCGTTCGTCTCCACACCGGCGATCCTTGTATCTACGGTGCAATCCGTGAGCAGATGGATATCCTGGATGAAAAGGGGATCCCCTACGATTCCTGCCCGGGTGTCAGTGCCTTCTGCGGAGCTGCATCTGCACTGAACCTGGAGTATACACTTCCGGATATTTCCCAGAGTGTGATCATCACAAGAATGGAAGGAAGGACACCGGTGCCGGCAAAAGAGAGCATTCAGTCCTTTGCCGCTCATAATGCGACTATGGTCATTTTCCTCAGTACAGGTATGCTGGAGGAGCTGAGCCGCAGACTGGTGGAGGGCGGATACCGTGAGGACACACCGGCAGCTATCGTCTACAAGGCAACCTGGCCTGATGAGAAGAAGTTTATCTGTACAGTGGGTACTCTGGCTCAGACAGCAAAAGAGAACAAGATTACAAAAACAGCTCTTATGCTGGTAGGTGATGCGGTCAATGCTGCAAGCTATGACAGGTCCAAGCTGTATGATCCGGGCTTTACCACAGAGTTCCGTGAGGCTACGAAATAAAATATGAACATTTCCATCATTTGCTTCAGTATGACAGGGCTGGAGACAGGGGAAAGGCTTCAGAGGGCTCTGGAAAAAGAGGGTGAGAGTGTCACCCTTGCAAAAAAGAGCCGTTACCTTCCGGATCCGATCTCTGTTTCCACCTCTCAGTGGGCAGGGGAACAGTTCCGGGCAGGAAAAGAGGGCGTGATCTTTATTGGCGCCTGCGGGATCGCAGTGCGCAGTATCGCACCTTACATTGTCGGAAAAAAGACGGATCCGGCTGTGTTGGTGATCGATGAGTGCGGAAAATTTGTCATTGCTCTTCTTTCCGGACATCTTGGCGGAGCCAATGAGCTGGCACTTCGCTGTGCCGGATATCTTAAGGCAGTGCCGGTTGTGACAACAGCCACAGATCTTCACAGTCGTTTTGCAGTGGATGTTTTTGCCAAAAAGAATGGCTGTGCTATTTTTCATATGAAGGCTGCGAAGGAGGCTTCTGCGGCCCTTCTTGCAGGAGAGAACGTTGGCTTCTACAGTGAGTTTCCATGGGACGGAGAGCTGCCGGAGGGTCTGGTGCTTTGCGGGAAAGACGGAAGGCCCTCAGCAGCAGCGGATCCGGAGAATGGTGAGAAAGCCGGTGAGGCACCGGAAACAGGTATTGCAGTGACGATCCACAGAGGCTGTCTGCCCTTTAAAAATACAGTCCATGTGGTGCCGCCCGCTGCAGTTCTGGGAATGGGCTGCCGCAGGGGAAAGGATGCAGCCTCCATCCAGAAGGCGGCAGAGGAATGTCTGAAGGAATCAGACGTTTACAGAGAAGCACTGGGAGCTGTTGCCAGTATTGATCTGAAGAAAGAAGAGGTGGGACTTCTTTCTCTGGCAGAAGCCTGGCAGCTTCCGTTTCTGATCTTTACAGAGGAAGAGCTGAAGGCAGTGCAGGGTGAATTTACCCCGTCACAATTTGTAAAAAAGATAACAGGTGTAGAGAATGTCTGTGAGAGAAGCGCGGTTCTGGGTTGCGGACAGGGTACACTGATCAGAAAAAAAACAGGCCGGGACGGTGTGACCACCGCCCTTGCAGCCGGAAATCGGAGGATACGTTTTGAGTAAGATTTATGTTGTAGGAATTGGCCCGGGTGCGTATGACCAGATGACTGGAAGAGCGATCCGTGCATTAAATGAAAGTGATGTGATCATCGGTTACACCGTATATGTGGATCTTGTAAAGGAGTATTTTGCAGGTAAAGAGTTCATGACCACGCCGATGAAAAAAGAGGTAGACCGCTGTGTACTTGCTTTTGATGAGGCAAAAAAAGGAAAAACCGTTTCCATGATCTGCAGTGGGGATGCCGGTGTTTACGGTATGGCAGGTCTGATGTATGAGGTGGGAGAAAACTATCCGGATGTGGAGCTGATCATTATCCCGGGTGTGACAGCAGCTACAGGCGGCGCCGCAGTGCTGGGTGCACCGCTGATCCATGACTTCTGCCTGATCAGCTTAAGTGATCTTCTGACTCCGTGGGAGAAGATCGAGGCAAGGCTTCTGGCAGCAGCACAGGCGGATTTTGTGGTATGCCTTTACAATCCGTCCAGCAGAAAACGTAAGGATTATCTTCAGAAGGCCTGTGATCTGATGATGAAATACAAGTCCCCGGACACTGTCTGCGGCACGGTTGCCCAGATCGCACGTGACGGCGAGACTGCACAGGTTATGACACTGAAGGAGCTTCGTGATACAGAAGTGGATATGTTTACTACCGTATTTGTGGGAAATTCACAGACTAAGAATGTAAACGGCAAGATGGTAACACCAAGGGGATATAAGAATGTATAAAGCCATTGTTTTTGCAGGGACCACCGAGGGCTACGCACTCTGTGAGTTCCTTGCGGAAAATCATGTTCCGGTCTATGCCTGTGCAGCTACGGAATATGGCGGATCCCTTCTGAAGGAAAATGAATTTCTCCATGTCAGCGCCGGAAGGCTGAAAACCGAAGATATGGAGGAGCTTTTCCGGAGGGAAGCGCCAGAGATCGTTCTGGATGCCACTCATCCCTATGCGGCAGAGGTGACAAAAAATATCCGGTCTGCCTGTGAGAACGGAAATATCCGTTATCAGCGTGTTCTTCGCCCGGCGAGTGAGAAGAACCGTGAAGCCATCTATGTGGAAAGCACGGAGAAGGCGGCAGAATTTCTTTCCGGCACAGAGGGGAACATTTTTCTTACCACAGGAAGCAAGGAGCTGTCTAAATTTACAGTGATCCCGGATTACCAGGAGAGGCTTTTTGCCCGGGTGCTGTCCATCCCTTCTGTGATCAGCTCCTGTGCGGAGCTGGGGATCGAGGGAAAACATCTCATCGGTATGCAGGGGCCATTTTCCACAGAGATCAACGAAGCGATGCTTCGACAGTTCCAGTGCAGCTATCTGGTCACCAAGGATACCGGTCTGGCAGGTGGATTCCCGGAAAAGATGGAGGCCTGTCAGCGCTGCGGCGTCACACCTGTGATCATCGGAAGACCTTTGCGGGAGGAGGGTCTGTCCCTGCCGGAAGCAAGGGTATTTCTGGCAAAGCTGTTCGGCCTTACCCTGTCACAGAGGGTTTCTCTTGTGGGCATCGGCATGGGCGCGGAAAAAACCCTGACCCTGGAAGGAAAGAAGGCCTTTGATGAGGCGGAGCTTCTGATCGGTGCAAAGCGTATGACAGATGCCGTACAGAGGCCCGGACAGGTGGTTCTCCATGAGTACCGCAGTGATAAGATCGTGGAGTATATCAAGGCACATCCGCAGTACCGTACCGTTGCCATTGCCCTTTCCGGAGATGTGGGCTTCTACAGCGGCGCAAGGAAGCTGATGGATCTTTTGGATGGTGATGTCCAGGTGATCTGTGGGATTTCTTCTGTTGTTTATTTTATGGCGAAGATCGGTCTTTCCTGGGATGATGCCAGGATCGTCAGCGCTCATGGAAGAGACTGCAATCTGATCTCCCTGATCCGACATAACCCCAAGGTCTTTTCCATTCTGGGGACAGAGGATGGGGTAGCTCGTCTGGCTTCTCGTCTGGTTGAGTATGGAATGGGGGATGTGACTCTTTATGTAGGCGAAAATCTTTCCTACGAAAATGAAAAGATCTTTCATGCCAGTGCAGCAGATCTTACAGAATACCGGGGAGATGCATTAAGCGTGGTAACTGCGTGCAATGAAAAGGCATTACCTTTGCCCGCAGTTCACGGGATCTGTGATGAGGAATTTCTCCGTGGAAAGGCGCCTATGACAAAGGAAGAGGTACGTACGGTTTCGCTGTCCAAGCTTCGCCTTCAGGAGGATTCTGTCTGCTATGATGTGGGAGCGGGCACAGGCTCGGTTTCTGTTGAGATGGCACTGCGTGCCTGGAAGGGGCAGGTCTATGCCATTGAGAAAAAGGAGGATGCCCTTGCTCTTCTTAAGGAGAACAGGCGGAAATTTGCCGCAGATAATCTGGAGATCGTATCGGGTACCGCACCGGAAGCTATGGTGGAGCTGCCTGCTCCGACGCATGCTTTTATCGGCGGGTCTTCCGGAAACATGAATGAGATCATCCGGCTTCTTCTGGACAAAAATCCGGAAGTACGGATCGTGATCAACTGTATCACTCTGGAGACCGTGACGGAAGCCATGAATGCCATACGAGATTTCAGCCTGACAGATGTGGATATCGTACAGCTGTCTGCGGCAAGATCAAAATCTATCGGAAGGTATCATATGATGATGGGTGAGAATCCGATCTATATCATTTCCTGCAGCGGAAGAGGGGAGGAGATTTAGGTGAAGATCCCGAGAATACTTCTTGCGGCAGGTGCCAGCGGAAGCGGAAAAACCCTGATCACCTGCGGGCTTCTTCAGGCGCTGGTGAACCGTGGCCTTAAGGTAGCTTCTTTTAAATGCGGCCCGGATTACATAGATCCCATGTTCCACAGCCGCGTGATTGGTACAAGATCCCGAAACCTGGATACGTTTTTTACAGATGGAGACAGGATCCGGTATCTTCTGGCAAAGAACGCATCGGACTGTGAAATTGCAGTGATGGAGGGAGTCATGGGGTACTATGACGGTGTAGGAGGGATCACCTCCAGAGCCAGTGCCTATGATCTGGCCTCCACCACAGATACACCGGTGATCCTGATCGTAAACAGCCGTGGCATGAGTGTTTCCCTGGCTGCCTATGTAAAGGGCTTTCTGGAATACAAAAAGGACAGCCATATCTGCGGCGTGATCTTTAACCAGATGTCTCCCATGCTGTATCCCAGAATGAAAAAGCTTCTGGAAGAGGAGCTTTCCGTAAAGGTACTGGGATATGTTCCGAAGGTGGAGGACTGTGTGATTGAAAGCCGTCATCTGGGACTGGTGCTTCCGGAGGAGATCCCGGAGCTGAAAAGCCGTCTGCAGAAGCTTTCCGAGGTGCTGGAGAAAACTTTGGATATCGATGGGATCCTGGAGCTTGCAGGGGGAGCACCGGAGCTTGCGGCGCCGGAGCCGGAAATGCTTATACAGAAGGATACTGCCTTCGGATACCGGACAGAGGAAAAGGTACGGATCGGTGTGGCGGATGATGAAGCCTTTTGCTTTTTCTATGCGGATAATTTAAATCTTCTGGAGCAGATGGGAGCGGAGCTGGTGCGTTTTTCACCCATTCATGACAGAGAGCTTCCGGAGGATCTGGACGGGCTTCTTTTAAGCGGCGGTTACCCGGAATTAAACGGGGAGGCGCTGGAAGATAATCAGGAAATGTGCACCCGGATCCGGGAAGTTATCCTGGACGGAATGCCCTGTCTGGCAGAATGCGGCGGATTCATGTATCTTCATCAGGAGATGGAGGATATGGAAGGAAAGCAGCGCAGAGTCTGCGGGGTGATCCCTGGAAGGGCCTACCGGACACCGAAGCTGAACCGGTTCGGCTATATCACCCTTACGGAAAAACAGGATACCGGACTTGGTAAGATCCCTGCCCATGAATTCCATTATTTTGATTCCACAGATTGCGGAGAGGATTTTCATGCGGCAAAGCCGGCATCTAAAAGAGGATGGGATTGTATCCATGACCGGGGTAGGCTGATGGCAGGATTTCCTCATCTTTATTATTACGGAAATCCCAGGGTTCCGGCACGTTTTCTGAAGAACGCACTGGAATATAAGAAGGAACGGAGGCAGAAAAAAGATGCTGAAATATAGTCTTCCTGCACTGGTCATAGGATTTGTGCTGGATCTTCTGATCGGAGATCCCAGATGGCTTTATCATCCGATCTGCGTCATCGGCAATCTGATCGCAGTGCTGGAAAAGGCGATCCGGAAGATTTTTCCGAAAAATCACGGTGGTGAGCTGACAGGAGGCTTTCTGATCGTAGTGCTTGTCTGTTTGTTCAGCGGCGGGGTGCCGCTTCTGGTGCTTTATTATCTTTACCGGTATCTGCCGGTGGCCGGATTTGTGCTGGAGGTTTTCTGGTGCTATCAGCTTCTTGCCACCCGTTCCCTGAAGGATGAGAGTATGAAGGTTTATGACCGGCTGAAAAATGGAACTCTGGACGAGGCACGCTATGCGGTGTCCATGATCGTAGGCCGTGATACCCGAGAGCTTACGGAAACCGGCGTGACAAAGGCTGCCGTGGAAACCGTTGCGGAAAATGCATCCGACGGCGTGATCGCCCCCATGCTTTATATGGCTATCGGCGGGGTGCCGCTGATGTTTCTGTACAAGGGCATCAATACCATGGATTCCATGCTTGGATATAAAAATGACAAATATCTTTATTTCGGCCGTGTTGCGGCAAAGCTGGATGATGTGGCCAATTATATCCCTGCCAGAATCTCCGGATGGCTGATGGTGGCAGGAACTGTTTTTACAGGAATGGATATAAAAAACGCGGCAAAGATCTACAAACGTGACCGGAGAAATCATGCAAGCCCCAACTCAGCCCAGACAGAGGCTGCCATGGCCGGAGCGCTGGATGTACAGCTTGCGGGAAATGCATATTATTTCGGAAAATTATATGAAAAACCCACGATCGGGGATCCGATCCGTCCTGTGGAGCCGGAGGATATCAAAAGAGCTAACCGGCTGATGTACGCGGCATCCATACTGGGTGTGGTGGCTTTTGGACTGCTCAGTGCGGGCATCCGGTTCGGGTTATTAAGGTAACAATAAATACAGACAGGAGAATGACCAATGACAAAACACATACATGGAGGAGACGTATATAAACATAAAGACTGCCTGGATTTTTCGGCAAATCTGAATCCTTTGGGAACACCGGAAAGTGTGAAGCAGGCCATTATCCACAGTCTGGATCATATTGCACAGTATCCCCGGGTGGGATGCGGCGTTCTCAGGGAAAGGATCGCAGAATCGGAAGGTGTAAAAGCGGAAGAGGTAATATGCGGTAACGGAGCAGCAGAAGTGATCTTCACGCTCTGTCACGCAGTAAAGCCAAGGAGGGCTCTGATCCCGGCGCCTACTTTCGCAGAATACGGACAGGCTCTGGTCAGCACAGGCTGTGAACTGGAATATTACATGCTGACGGAAAATGACGGCTTTGTGCTCAGTGAGGCATATCTGGATATCCTCCATAAGGGACTGGATATGGCCTTCTTATGCAACCCCAATAATCCTACCGGCATGCTGATCCCCCACAGGCTTCTGAAAAAGATCCTGGAAAAATGCAGAAAACTGGATATCCTGCTGGTGGTAGATGAATGTTTCCTTGATTTTGTAAAGGACCCGGAAGAGTATTCTCTGAAGCGTTCTCTTTCCGGGTTCAATAATCTTTTTATCCTGAAGGCATTTACAAAAAGATATGCCATGGCTGGGGTGCGGCTGGGCTATGGCCTCTGTTCTGACAGAAAGCTGATGGAAAGGATGGAGCTTTGTGTTCAGCCATGGAATGTTTCCACCATGGCCCAGGCAGCCGGGCTCCAGGCACTTACAGAGACGGAATATGTAGAGGAGGGAAGACAGCTTGTTTTTCGGGAGGCACAGTGGCTGAAGGATGAGCTGGTCCGCATTGGGTATAAAGTATTTCCGTCGGAAGCAAATTATATTTTCTTTAAAGGACCGGAGGAGCTGTTTGACTTCTGTTTGCGGAAACGGATCCTGATCCGTGACTGCAGCAATTATCCGGGACTTACAAAGGGGTATTATCGGATCGCGGTAAAGCGCCATGAAGAAAATGTAAAACTGATCGAAGTACTTGAGGGAGGTATATTATGGCAAAAGCAATAATGGTGCAGGGAACCATGTCCAATGCCGGAAAAAGCCTGCTGGCTGCGGGACTTTGCAGGATCTTTAAGCAGGATGGATATCGTGTGGCTCCTTTTAAATCACAAAATATGGCACTGAATTCCTTTATCACAGAGGATGGCCTTGAGATGGGGCGGGCCCAGGTCATGCAGGCAGAGGCAGCCGGGATCAGGCCGTCTGTCCTGATGAATCCGATTCTTCTGAAGCCTACCAATGATGTAGGCTCCCAGGTGATCGTAAACGGAGAAGTTCTTGGAACTATGAGTGCCAGGGATTATTTCAAATATAAGAAGACCCTGGTTCCGGATGTGATGAAGGCATACAACGCTCTTGCAGCGGAAAATGATATCATTGTCATCGAAGGTGCGGGAAGCCCTGCCGAGATCAATCTCAAGGATGAGGATATCGTAAATATGGGGATGGCAAAGATGGCCAAGGCACCGGTCCTTCTTGTGGGTGATATTGACCGTGGAGGTGTTTTTGCCCAGCTGATCGGTACGGTGGAGCTTCTGGAGGACGATGAGAAGGCTATGGTAAAGGGTCTGATCATCAACAAATTCCGCGGAGACAAGACTATCCTGGACCCTGGTGTTGTCATGCTTGAGGAAAGAAGCGGGATCCCGGTGGTGGGTGTGGCGCCTTACCTGGATATCCAGGTGGAGGATGAGGACAGCCTGACGGAGCGTTTTGACCGGAAGCAGGAAGCCGGTGTCATTGATATCGCGGTGATCCGTACACCAAGGATTTCCAACTTTACGGATTTTAATCCTTTTGAGAGCATTCCCGGAGTTTCTCTCCGTTATGTTAAACACCCGAGAGATCTTCACTCTCCGGACATGATCATCCTTCCTGGAACCAAGAACACCATGGGTGATCTGATCTGGATGCGGGAAAGCGGAATGGAGGCAGCAGTTCTCAAGGAAGCCTCCAGAGGCAAGCTGATCTTTGGTGTCTGCGGTGGCTATCAGATGCTGGGTGAAACCTTAAGTGACCCTCATGGAGTTGAAAATGGCGGTTCCATGAAAGGGATGGGACTTCTTCCCATGGAGACGGTATTTGCCGAAAAGAAAACCAGGACCAGGGTGCAGGGGCATTTCGGTCAGCTGTCCGGTGTGTTTGCTCCTCTTTCCGGTGCGGAGATCGAGGGCTATGAGATCCATATGGGCGAAAGTATCCTGAAGGAGAATGCAGGAACAGCAACGAAGATCACAGACAGCGTCAGCGGTAAGAAAAAAGAAGAGGGTGCTTTTGCGGGAAATGTGTGCGGAACCTATATCCACGGCGTTTTTGATAAGGAAGCATCTGCAGAGGCGATCATACGCGTGATCGGCGAGAAAAAAGGTATTGATGTGGAAAATATGACAGGCGTGGATTTTGCGGCATTTAAGGAACAGCAGTATGATATCCTGGCTGCAGAGCTGCGGAAGCATCTGGATATGAAAAAAATCTATGAGATACTGGAAAATGGGATTACGGAGGAAGAATAGAAATGAAAGTAGAGCTTGAAAATGTAAAACCCCTGGAGATCGAAAAAAGAAGCTTTGAGATCATCACAGAAGAGCTTGGGGATACTCCCCTGATCCCGGGAACCGAGCTGATCGTAAAACGCTGCATCCACACAAGCGCAGATTTTGATTATGCAAAAAATCTCTGCTTCTCGGAGGGGGCAGTGGAGAAGGCAATGGACGCCATCCGCAACGGTGCCTGCATCGTCACAGATACCCAGATGGCAAAGGCCGGGATCAACAAGCGTGCACTTGCCCGCTACGGCGGTGAGGCTTACTGCTTCATGTCCGACGAGGATGTGGCTGCCCTTGCAAAAAAGAACGGGACTACCAGAGCCACAGCCAGCATGGACAAGGCAGCAGAGATGGATAAAAAGCTGATCTTTGCCATCGGAAACGCACCTACCGCACTGGTACGTCTTTATGAGCTTATTGAGAACGGAAAGCTTTCTCCTGAGCTGATCATCGGTGTGCCGGTAGGATTTGTGAATGTTGTGCAGTCAAAGGAGCTGATCATGCACGCAGATGTGCCTTATATTGTGGCAAAAGGACGCAAGGGTGGAAGCAACATTGCTGCGTGCATTGTAAATGCCCTGCTCTACATGATCGATAACCGGAGAGATTAGGAGCCGATAACCTCCTTCAGAAGCTGACAGGCAGGCAGAAAATCCTTGGATGGAATGGAGGAGCAGGAGAGGACCAGGGTGACCTCGGCTCCGTTTTCTCTGAGAACCTCCAGTCCCAGACCACGGTTCCGGGCTCTGTCTGTCAGTTCACTGCCTGTGAGAGAACAGGGGAGAGTAAGGGCAAGGCTGGTTCCTGCGGCTCCTGTCTGGATCTGGCAGTCCTGGCCGAAGGTCTCCCGGACAGCCTGGGAAAGAGCCTTCAGTTTCTGGGAATAAAGGCGGCGGAGTTTTCTTGTCTGGGAAGCCATATGCCCGTCGCGGATAAACTGGCAGAGTGCGATCTGTTCTGCCTTGGAAGCAGTCTGATTATAAAAGGCTGCTTTTTTTGTATATTTTTCCCGGAGAGAGCGTGGCAGTACCATGAAGCTGACACGGATGGAGGGCAGCAGCAGCCTGGAAAAGGAACCAATATAGACAACGTTTTCACCGCCTGCAAGACCAAAAAGTGAAGGCGTTGGCTTCTGGAAATAAACAAATTCGTTTTCGAAATCATCCTCAATGATCAGATGGTCATTGATCTCCGCATGACGGATCAGCTCCAGGCGTCGTTTTACCGGCATGATCTCGCCCCATTTTGTCATGTGAGCAGGAGAAACATAGATCACATCGCAGCTTTTGTCCCGATAATGGACATCAAATCCGTAATCCTGAAAGATGGTGCTGCATGCGGTGAAGGACGGTGTAGGGAACGAAACGGTTTTCCGTTCATGGATCAGAGGGCAGAGAATCTGGAGAAGGGGCTGGAGACCGGCCCCTACTACAATGTCATCCGGGGAGCAGATCACATTTCTGCGTTCCCGGATATAGTCTGCGAGAACCTCCCGGAAATCGCTTTCGCCCTGGGGTTCGCCATAAGAAAGCATACGGTCGCCCTGGCGGAGGGCGCTTTTGATGTAACGCTGCCACAGATCAAAACGAAAGCTTTCCCGGTCAACACCGGAAGAGGCAAAATCGTATAGATAGGGCGTGATATCCTTATCCTGTTTTTTGGGGGTGAGCAGATGCTGCCTGGAAGCAATGCCGGTGACATAATAGCCGCTCTGTGCCCTGGCGATGATATAGCCGTCTGCTGCCAGCAGAAGATAGGCATTTTCGATGGTGGTACGGCTCAGCTTCAGCTCCTGGGCGCATTTGCGGAGGGAGGGCATTTTGCTTCCGGGAAGGAGACGGCCTTCCATGATCAGCTTCCGGTAATAGTGATAAACCTCCAGATATAGGTGTTCTTTTTTGTGTTCTGCAGATATATTTAACATAAGTATGATGATTTCCTTCCAAAAATGATTGCGTAAACCTGACAGTTCATTCTATAATATTACAGAAAAAAACTCAAGACTGGAGAATTACCATGAAAAAAATAGCAGTGATCAATGATCTTTCCGGGCTGGGGAAATGTTCACTGACAGCAGCGATCCCGGTGATCTCGGTGATGGGAGTCCAGGCGTGTCCACTTCCCACCGCTGTTTTAAGCAACCAGACCGGTTATGAAAGTTATTTCTGTGAGGATTTCACAGAGCATATGGAACTATATATGGAGCAGTGGAAAAAAAGAGGATTTTTTCCGGATGGGATCTATACAGGATTTCTTTCTGATGATAAGCAGGCAGACAGGATCCTGAAATTTATGGATGCGTTTGCAGGGAAGGATACTCTGATCCTTACAGACCCGGTGATGGGGGATGACGGCGCGGTTTATCCAATCTATACAGAAGAGCTCCGCAGCCGGTTCTGCGAACTGACACACCGTTCCTATGTGATCACACCGAACCTTACGGAAGCCCTCCTTCTTCTCTACGGAAAAGAAAAAATGGAGGAGATCTGGAATAAACTGCAAAAGGCATCAGAGGCCCGGCGGATGGAAGAGATCCGGGAGATCGGGTGCGGACTTGCCCGGAAATTTTCACTTCCTGCCGTTGTGATCACCGGAGTGGATCACAGGGAGGAGGGGCAGCCTCTGAAAATGGGGAATCTTGTCCTGGAAAACGGAAACAGCTCCTGGGTATTTGCAGAGAAATCAGGAGGAAGCTATTCCGGGACAGGAGATCTTTTTGCATCCGTGCTCAGTGCAGGGCTGGTAAAAAGATATTCCATGAAAACCTGTGCAGAGCTGGCCGTGGACTTTATCTCGGCATCGATCCGGGATGCGGTGGAGGAAGGAACAGACCGTAACGATGGTGTATGCTTTGAACAGCATCTTGGCATGCTGCTTCCATAAAAACATAAGGGAATAAAAAGAGCTGACCGTCAGGCCAGCTCTTCCCATTTTTCATAAAGCTCTTCCAGTTCTTCAGCGATAGCTGCTTTTTCGCGGCTCAGCTTTGTACATTCCGCTACATTGGTGCAGACATCCGGAAGGACCATGGTTTCGTCGATCTCACTGTCTCTTGTTTCCAGCTCTTCGATACGGGCTTCGACTTTTTTCAGCTCGGCTTCTCGTTTTCGTTTCTTTGCCTGTTCTTCCTTCATCTGCTGCCAGGAAAGCTTGTTCTCGGAAACCGCTTTTTCTTCGGCAGGTGCCTCCGGAGAAGTGCTTCCCGGTGCATAGGTACTGGTCAGCTCCTCCTTCTTTTCCAGATAGTAATCATAATCACCGATGTAATTTACCACTGCCTGGTTTGTCAGCTCCATGATCCTGGTCGCAGTCTGATTGATAAAGTAACGGTCATGGGATACATAAAGGACTGTACCGGTGTAGCTGACCAGTGCTTCCTCCAGGATCTCCTTGGAGGCAATATCCAGATGGTTGGTAGGCTCGTCAAGGATCAGGAAGTTGGCTTCGGAAAGCATCAGCTTTGCAAGGGAAACACGGCCTCTTTCTCCACCGGAAAGTGCGGAGATCTCCTTGAAAACATCATCTCCGGTAAAAAGAAATGCAGCAAGCATATTTCGGATCTCGGTCTCTGTGAGAGTCGGATAAGTATCGGAGATCTCCTGGAAAATTGTCTTGTCCATATGCAGAACATGATGTTCCTGATCGTAATAACCGATCTGCACCTTGGAACCAAGGGAAAATTTGCCGGCATCTGCCTCAATAAGACCGTTGATGATCTTCAGCATGGTGGTCTTTCCGGTTCCGTTGTTTCCAATCAGTGCCACACGCTCGCCGCGTTTGATATCAAAGGAGATATCGGAGAACAGGGTCTGTCCCGGAAAGGCCTTGGAAAGCGCTTCCACGTGGAGCACATCGTTTCCGCTTAACACCCGTGGTTCCAGCGAGATACGCATCCGGTCCTGGAGCTCAAGAGGCTTTTCGATCCTCTGTACACGGTCCAGCATTTTTTCACGGCTTTCCGCACGCTTGATGGATTTTTCACGGTTAAAGGATTTCAGCTTGGCGATAACGGCTTCCTGATGCTTGATATCCCGCTGCTGATTTAAGTATGCCTTGTACTGTGCGTCACGAAGCTGAGCCTTCTTGAGAGCATAGGCAGAGTAGTTGCCGCTGTATACGCGGGTCTGTCCGGCTTCGATCTCAATGACCTTGGTGACCACCTTATCCAGAAAATAACGGTCATGGGAGACGATAAAAACAGCTCCCGGATAATTCAGAAGATAAGTTTCCAGCCAGGAGATGCTTTCCATATCCAGGTGATTGGTTGGCTCATCCAGAAGCAGGATATCCGGCTTGGAAAGAAGCATCTTGCCCAGCGCCACGCGTGTTTTCTGACCGCCGGAAAGAGTTTCGATCTGCTTGTCATAATCTTCCTCCGTGAAGCCGAGACCCTTTAAGACACCGGTCAGCTCACTTTTGTAAGCGTATCCGTTCTCCAGCTCAAACTGATGGGTCAGGCGGGTATAGGTTTCCATCAGACGGTTCAGCTCATCACCGGTCACCGTGTTCATTTCCTGTTCCATATTGCGGATACGGCGTTCCATATCGATGATGTGCTGCTTGGTGGTAAGAAGCTCCTCGTAGATGGTATGATGTCCGTGGATATCTTGGTACTGGGCAAGATAGCCGATATTTTTATCCCGGGCAAGCACCACGGTACCGGAATCAGCAGAAAGCTCCTGCATGATGATCCGCAGCAGTGTGGTCTTTCCTGCACCGTTGCAGCCGATCAGAGCAGCCTTTTCACGGTCTTCAATGTGAAAGGATGCATCATTTAAAATTACTTTTTCGCCAAAGGCCTTGCATATATTCTGACATGATAAAATCATAAAAACTGTCCTCCTGTATAAAGAATCACCCCTGTTTATGTCTGAACAGGGAAAAATCCTCCACCTATTATAACGGAAACTGCCGGGATTTCAAAGAAAAAATCAATTATTAGAAAAAATATAAAGAAATTTGTACAGAATAGACAACTTTAATTGACAGGAAAATGTCAATTCGTTATAATTAACCTAGTGTAAGGTAAGGAGGAAAACTATCGTGGAGACAAAACAAATCTCGAAAGCGGTGATTAAGCGTCTGCCACGCTATTACCGCTACTTAGGAGAGCTGATGGAAGATAATGTAGAACGTATTTCTTCCAATGAATTAAGTAAGAAGATGCATACCACAGCTTCTCAGATCCGTCAGGATCTTAATAATTTCGGCGGTTTTGGGCAGCAGGGGTATGGCTATAATGTACACTATCTTTATACAGAGATCGGTAAGATCCTGGGACTGGATACTGTTCATCCGATGATCATCCTGGGAGCCGGTAATCTGGGACAGGCACTTGCCAATTATGTGGATTTTGAGAAGCGCGGGTTCAGGCTTGTTGGTATCTTTGACGTAAATCCTGTGCTTGAGGGCATCGCAGTCCGTGGACTTGAGATCCAGATGCTCAGTGAGCTTCCGTTTTTCCTGAGAGAGAATAACGTGGAGATCGCGATCCTGACACTTCCCAAGAATAAAGCCAAGGAAATGGCAGATATTCTGGTGGAGAACGGAATCAAGGCAATCTGGAATTTTGCACATCTTGATCTTGAGACACCGGATGATGTGATCGTAGAGAACGTTCATCTTTCCGAGAGTCTGATGACACTGTCTTATAATCTCAGCAAATACAGGCAGGAACATGTGGATAAGTAAGAATTGTTAAGCTGCCGGAAACGGCAGCTTTCTCTATGACAGAGGGGAGGCAGAAGACAGAATGAAGAAGCTTGTTACCTGCGCAGAAATGAAGGATCTGGACTCCACAACGATCCGTGAGATCGGAGTTCCCTCCGAGGTTCTGATGGAGCGGGCAGCACTGAAGGTGGTAGAGGAAACAGAAAAGTATCTCCAGAAGGACGAAAGGATCCTGGTAGTTTGCGGAAGCGGAAATAATGGCGGTGACGGTATCGCTGTTGCCAGATTGTTCCATCTGAAGGGAATCCGGGCAGAGTTTTATATGGTCGGAAACAAAGATAAAATGACCAGAGAGACAGCTCTTCAGTATAAGATCGCTTCCGGTTATCGTGTCCCTGAGGTGAATAACCCGCAGTGGAGTGAATATACTACTATAGTAGATGCCGTGTTTGGGGTAGGCCTGACGCGTCCGATCGAGGGGCATTATGCTGATATCATCCATGAGATGAACAGTGCGAGGGCCAAAAAGATCGCAGTTGACATCCCGTCAGGAGTGAACGGAGATACTGGCCTGGAAATGGGAATTGCCTTCAGCGCCGATCTGACTGTTACATTTGCCTACCGGAAAAGAGGTCTTTGCTTTTATCCGGGAAGACTGTATGCAGGAAGGATCGTTACCGCCGATATCGGGATCTATGAACAGGAAGCTGTGACTGCATCTGCCGCCTGTCTGGAAAATAAAGATCTGAAGCTGTTTCCGGAACGTGATCCCGGCGGAAACAAGGGTACCTTCGGAAAAGTGCTCTTTGTGACCGGAAGTGAGGGAATGTGCGGAGCCGCTTATTTAAGCGCCAGTGCAGCACTTCGTGCCGGTGCGGGAATGGTAAAGATCCAGACTGTGGAAGCCAACAGGATCCCACTGCAGATACTCCTTCCGGAGGCTATGGTCTGCAGCCGCTTTGATCAGGAATCCAATGAACAGCTTCTATCCTGGTGTGATGTGATCGTGATCGGACCGGGACTTGGAACATCAGTGGCCAGCCGTGAGAGAGAACAGTGGTTTCTCACGGCGGCTGCCCGGGAGAAAAAGCCGCTGATCCTGGATGCGGACGGCCTGAACCTTCTGGCTGCACATCCACAATGGTATCAGTATCTGGGAGAGCATGTAGTCCTGACACCGCATATCGGAGAAATGAGCCGGCTCAGTGGCAGAACGATCCAGGAGATTCAGCATGAGATCGCAGATACTGCACTGAAATGTGCTGCGGAAACAGGCTCTGTGTGCGTATTGAAGGATGCATGTACGGTGATCGCAGATGAAAAAGGCCAGATGTATCTGAATCTTTCCGGTAATTCCGGAATGGCAACTGCAGGAAGCGGAGATGTGCTTTCCGGGATCCTGGCAGCAGTGTTATGTATGTATCTGAAAACGGAGGAACAGCCTCCCATGGTTTTAAAGGCCGCGTTAGGTGTTTATCTTCACGGACTTTGCGGTGATCTTGCAGCCGCTGAAAAAGGAAAGCGCAGTATGCTGGCAGGAGATATCATAGAATATCTGCCCAAGGCATTAGCTATAGGTGAAGAGGAGTCGGGATTATGAAAAAATACGAGAGAGTAAAAGCACTGGTATCACTGGATGCCATTGCCCACAATTTTGAGGAAATGCATAAAAATGTCAAAGAAGGGACAAAGATCATCGCTGTGATCAAGGCAGACGGTTATGGCCATGGTGCCAGAGCTATTGCCCGTCTGATCCAGGACTATGACTATATCTGGGGATTTGCAACAGCTACTGCAGAGGAGGCACTGGAGCTTCGGCATGCAGGGATCACCAAGCCTGTCCTGATCCTTGGCCTTGTATTTGAGGAATATTATGAGGAGCTTGCAGCCAATGATATCCGGATCACCATATCGGATCTTAATACAGCGGCAGAATATGCAAAAGCAGGTGCACGCATTGGAAAAAATGTACATATTCATCTGGCTCTGGATACGGGAATGACAAGGATCGGATATGCGGATATTCCGGAAAATGCGATAAAGATCGAAAAAATCTCAAAAATCCCGAATCTGGTGATCGAGGGAATGTTTACCCATTTTGCCAGGGCGGATGAGACCGACCGTTCTCCTGCACTGGTGCAGCTGGACCGTTATCTCCGTTTTGCAGAGCTTCTGGAAAAAAGAGGTGTTCATATTCCGGTACGTCACTGCTCCAACAGTGCAGGTATCATCCGTGTTCCGGAAGCAAATCTCAATGTCGTTCGTGCCGGCATCACCATTTACGGTATTTATCCGTCAGAGGAGGTAGAACGTGATATTGTGAAGCTGACACCTGCAATGGAGCTGAAAAGTCATGTATCCTATGTGAAAAATGTGGAACGTGGAACAGCGGTAAGCTATGGAGGAACGTTTGTTACAGAACGCTTTACCAGAATGGCAACGATCCCCGTAGGTTATGCAGATGGCTATCCGAGACAGCTTTCCAATAAGGGCTGGGTCCTGATCCGGGGCAAAAAAGCTCCGATCCTCGGACGGGTCTGCATGGATCAGTTTATGGTTGATGTCACAGATATCCCGGAGGTGAAGGCCGGGGACGAGGTCACCCTGATGGGAAGAGATGGAGAGGAATTTATCAGTGTGGAAACACTGGGAGATCTTTCTGGAAGATTTTCCTATGAATTTGTCTGCGGGATCAGTAAACGTGTTCCGCGGGTTTATATCAAAGACGGTAAGGAATGCGGAGAAGAGGAGAGCTTTTTCCAGTAGATCCGTAAATACCTGGATCCGGAAAACGCCGGGTCAGACATAAGGCCGGTAAAAAAGTACCACGCATGGTATACACAAAGAAATTGTGGAAATACTTATCTGTAAAAAGGAATACGGCTTGCAAATAAGCCGGACCAGAATCGGAGTGTGAATTGTGTGGTTATAAAAAGAGGGGATATTTTTTACGCGGACTTAAGACCTGTAGTGGGCAGTGAACAGGGCGGCATCCGTCCGGTGCTGATCATCCAGAACGATGTGGGCAACCGTCACAGCCCTACAGTGATCTGTGCGGCAATTACATCAAAAATGAATAAGGCAAAGCTGCCGACACATATTGAGATCGATGCATCTGCCTACGGGATCGAAAAGGATTCCGTGATCCTTCTGGAACAACTCCGCACCATCGACAAGCGGCGTCTGAAGGATAAGGTGTGTCATCTGGACAGTGCTATGCTTGATAAGGTGAATCATGCGCTTGAGATCAGTCTGGAACTGACTTTTTAAGGGGAACATGAGGAATTTTGACCGGTTTGTTTTCTGATTCTTGACGAAATCTTTCATAAGTGCTATATTAAACCGAGTTGCAATTATGTAAAACGGTACCCAAAATGAGCAGGGCACGAAAGAAAATATACGGTAACAAGGAGAGGAAGATACCATGTCAGGACATTCAAAATTTGCCAACATCAAACATAAGAAAGAGAAAAATGATGCCAAGAAGGGTAAGATCTTCACAGTCATCGGCCGTGAGATCGTTATGGCAGTAAAGGCCGGCGGCCCGGATCCTGCAAACAACAGCAAGCTTCGTGATGTCATCGCAAAAGCAAAAGCGAACAACATGCCGAACGATACGATCGATCGTGGAATCAAGAAGGCAGCAGGTGCGGATTCTGCAGACAGCTACGAGAAGGCTGTATATGAGGGATATGGTCCGAACGGTGTTGCCATTATCGTAGAGACTCTTACAGATAACAAGAACCGTACGGCAGGTAATGTACGTAACGCGTTTACCAAGGGTAACGGAAGCATCGGAACACAGGGATGCGTATCCTTTATGTTCGACCAGAAGGGCCAGATCATCATCGACAAGGAAGAACTTGAGGATGAGTGCGGCGAGATGGATGCGGACGAGCTGATGATGACAGCTCTGGATGCAGGTGCTGAGGACTTCAACGAGGAAGAGGACAGCTTTGAGATCATCACAGCACCGGACGATTTCAGTGCTGTACGTGAGGCTCTTGAGAAAGCCGGGATCCCGCTTGTAGAAGCACAGATCGCCATGATCCCGCAGACCTATGTGGAGCTGACGGATGATCAGGCTATCAAAGATCTTCACAGAACACTGGATCTTCTTGATGATGACGACGACGTTACTGACGTATGGACAAACTGGGACGAATGATCTCTGAATAGAAAGTAATATTTTGCATATAATACCTCCAGAATTTCAGATTCCGGAGGTATTTTTTTATGGAAAAACAGAGCGAAGAGAGAAAACAGAAGGAACTGGACCGGGAAGCGAGCCAGAACGAACAGATCCGGGAAACCGGGCAGGCAGTGCTCGATGGAAATTCCCGGAAGCATAAAGTGGAGCTTCTGACGGTGATCGGGGAAATCGAAGGTCATGAATCCGCGCCGTCTCACAGCAAAACAACCAAGTATGAGCATGTACTGCCAAAGCTGGCTCTCATTGAGGACGATGAAGAGATCGAGGGACTTCTTATCCTTTTAAATACGGTAGGAGGAGATGTGGAGGCAGGGCTTGCCATTGCGGAGATGATCGCGTCTCTGAGTATCCCTACGGTTTCCCTGGTGCTGGGCGGGGGACATTCCATAGGTGTACCCATGGCGGTATCAGCAGATTATTCTTTTATCGTGCCAAGTGCCACCATGGTGGTCCATCCGGTGCGTCAGAATGGAATGTTTATTGGCGTGGCGCAGTCCTACCGCAATATGGAAAAGATCCAGGACCGGATTATTGCCTTTGTATCCGGACATTCACATATCACGGCAGAACGGATGGAGGAGCTGATGCTGGATACCTCCCAGCTTGTAAAAGATGTAGGAACTATGCTGGAAGGGGAGGAAGCGGTAAAGGAAGGGCTCATCGATGAAGTAGGAGGGATCCGGGAGGCGCTGGACCGATTGTATACCCTCATCGAAAAGAAAAAATCACAGAAATAACCAGTTTTGTACGTGGCTTTTGATGATGTTAGTTGCATAAGACTAATATGGTTGCGCTGTGCTGTGGTAAAGAATTTTGACAGAAATTGTAAATCTACTCTTGTCATATGCTGATTTTTAGCGTATTATTAATAAAGGTTTATAATTTGCGCGAGGAGGAAGACCATGTATAAGGTTTTAAAAGCTGAAACGCTGGCAGCTAAGATCCATCTTATGGTTGTGCATGCACCACGTGTGGCAAGCCATTGTCTGCCAGGACAATTTATCATTGTTAAACTTGACGAAAAGGGAGAGAGGATCCCGCTTACCATCTGCGATTACGATCGCGAGGCTGGTACAGTCACCATCGTATTCCAGGAGATCGGAGCATCTACCATTAAGATGTCCGCACTGAAAGAGGGAGATTCATTCCGTGATTTCGTAGGACCTCTGGGATGTCCGTCTGAGTTCGTCCATGAGGATATCGAAGAACTTAAGAAGAAAAAAATGGTATTCGTAGCCGGTGGTGTCGGTACCGCACCTGTTTATCCGCAGGTTAAGTGGCTCCATGAGCACGGCATCACAGCTGATGTTATCCTTGGTTCCAAGACTAAGGATATGGTTATCCTTGAGAAAGAGCTTGGCGCTGTTTCCAATCTTTATGTTACAACAGATGACGGTTCCTATGGCCGTTCCGGTATGGTAACAAAGACTCTTGAGGATCTTGTGACAAATGAGGGCAAGCATTATGACGTCTGTGTAGCGATCGGACCGATGATCATGATGAAATTTGTCTGTCTTCTTACCAAGAAGCTTGGTATCCACACAATTGTCAGCATGAACCCGATCATGGTTGACGGAACCGGTATGTGCGGCGCTTGTCGTCTCCAGGTCGGTGATGAGATCAAATTTGCCTGCGTAGACGGACCGGAGTTTGACGGACATCTCGTTGATTTCGATCAGGCTATGAAGAGAAGTCAGATGTATAAGACCCAGGAGGGCCGTGCATTACTGAAGCTTCAGGAAGGCGATACCCACCACGGTGGATGCGGACATTGCGGAGGTGACAACTAATGGCAGATGCAAAAATGTTAAAAAAAGTTCCTGTAAGAGAACAGGATCCGAAGGTACGTGCGACAAACTTCGAGGAAGTATGTCTTGGATATAACCAGGAAGAAGCAATGGAAGAAGCACAGAGATGTCTCGGGTGCAAAAAACCGAAATGTGTAGAGGGATGTCCGGTATCCATCGATATTCCGGGATTTATCGAGCACATCAAAGAGGGCAACATGGAAGAGGCTTACAAGGTGATCGGTTTATCTTCCGCACTTCCGGCTATCTGTGGCCGTGTATGTCCGCAGGAATCCCAGTGTGAGGGACAGTGTATCCGCGGTAAGAAGGGCGAGGCTGTTTCTATCGGTAAGCTGGAGAGATTCGTTGCAGACTATGCTCTGGAGCATGATATCAAACCTGCAGGAGCAGAGGTTAAGAACGGACATAAGGTTGCAGTGATCGGTTCCGGTCCATCCGGACTTACCTGTGCAGGTGACCTTGCAAAGGCAGGATACGATGTAACTGTATTCGAGGCTCTTCATGAGCTTGGCGGTGTTCTTGTTTACGGTATTCCGGAGTTCCGTCTTCCGAAGCAGAAGGTTGTCAAGAAAGAGATCGAGAAGGTCAAAGAGCTTGGCGTTAAATTCGAGACAAACGTTGTCATCGGTAAATCCACTACCATCGATCAGCTGATCGAGGACGAGGGATTTGAGGCTGTATTCATCGGTTCCGGTGCAGGACTTCCGATGTTCATGGGTATTCCTGGTGAGAATGCAAGCGGTGTATTCTCCGCAAACGAGTACCTGACAAGAAGCAACCTCATGAAAGCATTCGATGATTCCTACGATACACCGATCGCAGCAGGCAAAAAGGTTGCAGTTGTTGGCGGTGGTAACGTTGCCATGGATGCTGCAAGAACAGCTCTGAGACTTGGCGCTGAGGTACATATCGTATACAGAAGAAGTGAGGCAGAGCTTCCTGCACGAGCAGAGGAAGTTCATCACGCTAAGGAAGAGGGCATCATCTTTGATCTTCTTACAAATCCGAAGGAGATCCTCGTTGATGAGAACGGCCACGTAAACGGTATGAAGGTTGTCAAGATGGAGCTTGGTGAGCCGGATGCATCCGGAAGAAGACGTCCGGTAGAGATTCCTGGTTCCGAGTATGATATGGATGTAGATACTGTTATCATGTCTCTTGGTACTTCACCGAACCCGCTGATCTCTTCCACAACCAAGGGCCTTGACATCAACAAGAGAAGATGTATCGTTGCCGAGGAAGAAACCGGTAAGACATCCAAGGACGGCGTATATGCCGGTGGTGATGCCGTTACAGGTGCAGCTACCGTAATCCTTGCCATGGGTGCAGGTAAAGCTGGTGCAAAAGGTATCGACGAATATCTGAAAAATAAATAAGCAGAAAGTCTGTTTATAAACAGATCCTCCGACTGTGTTTTCTGATGCAGCCGGAGGATTTTTTTTCCTGCAGATCAAAAAAGAACATTTGTTTGAAACTTTTGCCAAGTGAAGATTGTAAGTTTTACTCAGTTATGCTATAATGTGTTGGAAAAAATTTAAGAAAAGGAAATATCATTATGTCAGTGATACATGCGATTATATTGGGAATCATTCAGGGAATCACCGAATTTCTGCCGGTGAGCAGCTTCGGACATCTCTGTGGAGTGCAGGATCTTTTGGGCGGTACCAGAGGTTCCGGTGTGCTTTTTGAAGTGATGCTCCATCTGGGAACTATGATAGCTCTGATCCTTGTTTTTCTGAAGGACATCAAGAAAATCGGGATCGAGCTGATCGGAATGATACTGGATCTGATCGGAAATGCCAATATTTTTCTCTATAACCGTAGGACTGGGAAAGAGCTTACCTATGCAAAGATCATAAGCGGAACTTATCGGAAGCTTACCGCCCTGATCATGGTATCCACCATTCCTACAGTCCTGATCGGATATCAGTGCAAACGACTTGTTGTGCGAAGCGCATCCTCACACATGTTTTCCGGGATCGGGATCCTTCTTACAGGTGTGATTCTCCTTGTTGTGGACTACAGTAATGTCAATGGCAGCAAGGGAACAAGAGAAACCAGTTTTGGAGATGCTATGTGGATGGGTATCTGTCAGGGCCTTTCCGTGTTTCCGGGACTTTCCAGGCTTGGACTTACCATGAGTGCAGGACTTTTCTGCGGTCTCGGACGGAAGTTTGCAGTGAAATATTCGTTGCTGATGAGCATTCCGGCTGTGGTGGGAGCTTTTTTTGTGGAGATGGGAGAGTTCACTTCTGTTCATATGACTGTTGGCCAGGGATTTATTTATGTTCTTGGAATGATCGTGGCCGGGATCACAGGCTATCTGGTGATCCGTTTTATGCTTAAGCTTTCGAATCAGGTCAGACTGCGTTATTTTGCATTTTATTCTTTTGCAGCCGGAATCCTTATTCTGGCAGCGAATTATATTTGATATCAACTGGGAGGAGTCTGACAATGGCAGCTTCAAAAACGACAAAAAAAAGAAAAAGAAAACCTGCGGCGAAGCAGCAGCCTGTCGGTAACCGCTTTCAGACAGAGATCCTGATCCTTGTGATGTTTGCGGCCTGTCTGATCCTGATGATCAGTGCATTTGGTATGGGAGGGATCGTAGGAAATGCCATCAGTGCCGTATGTTTTGGCATCATGGGACTTTGTGCATATATTTTCCCGATCCTGCTTTTTGCCGGAGTTACGTTCCTGATCGTGAACAATACCAACCGCCTTGCCTACAAAAAGGTACTGGCAGGCGTGGTATTTTTTGTGTTCCTCTGCGGCTTTCTTCAGCTGATCACAGAGGGCTATACGCCAAGTACCACGTTTTCGGATTATTATTCACTGAGTTCGGAATACCGTACCGGCGGTGGAGTATTCGGTGGTGCGGTATGTATTTCCACAGCATCCGCTTTTGGTGTTGTGGGCGGAACTGTGATCATCGTTCTGGTGCTTCTTGTATCTCTCATCATCATAACACAGAGATCCTTCTTCGGATTTATGAATAAGATCCTGGACTTTTTTACAGATGCAGCACGAGAGGGCAAAGAAGCTTATCTTGAGGGACAGCCGGACAGAGAAAAGCAGAAAGAGCTTCGAAGAAAGATCCGTGCGGAAAAAAGAGCAGAGAAGATCCGCCGGCTGGAAGAAGAGCTGGAGGAAGAAGAACTTGCCCTTACAGAGGAAGCTCCGGAAAATATCTCAAAAAAACAAAAGAAAAAAGCCAGAAGATCGCAGAAGGAAAGACAGGCTGCGGTGAAGGCGAACCGGGAAGGAGAATTTAATCTTCCTTCTTTTCTTGATGAACAAAAGGCTGTACTTCCGGCAGATACAGAGCTGACAGAAGAGGATCCAGGGCTTGAGGAGAAACCGGAGGAGCATGCCCGGCCGCTGGAATTCCAGATCCACCGTTCACAGCCGCAGCCGGCCCGGGAAGAGTCGGAGGAGCCGGATTTCGAAAGAGAAATGCAGGAAGCCGAAGAGGAGGATGCCTATGACGGCTACGAGGATGTGGATATTCCCGAGATGCAGCAGATCCTGCCGGCAAAGACAGATGCAACAGCAAAAGCTTCCCGGGAAACAGGAAAGGCAGCCGTTCTCGCTGAGATAAAGGAGGATCCTCAGCCGGAAGCTGAACAGAAGGCATCCCATCAGCCCTCCAGAAACCCGAAGTCATCTCAGACAGAGATCGAGCATGGGATCAGAAATATCCAGCATGAGATCAGCCAGGGGGGAGCTCCGGAGAAGAAACCATATCAGTATCCGCCGCTGAAGCTTCTGAAGCGCGGAGATGGCAGATCTCAGGGAGATTCCGATGCACATCTGCGAAAAACAGCACAGAAGCTTCAGGAAACCCTGCATAATTTCGGCGTTAATGTAACCGTTACCAATGTGAGCTGCGGACCTACCGTTACCCGCTATGAACTGCAGCCGGAAATGGGTGTGAAGGTCAGTAAGATCGTTGGTCTTTCTGATGATATCAAGCTGAATCTTGCTACACCGGATATCCGTATCGAAGCACCGATACCGGGAAAGGCAGCCGTGGGGATCGAGGTCCCGAACAAGGAGAACAGCCCGGTCATGCTGCGGGATCTCCTTCAGTCAGAGGAGTTTAAAAATGCAAAATCCAAGCTGTCCTTTGCAGCAGGTAAGGATATTGCCGGAAAACCGGTAGTGGCAGATATTGCCAAGATGCCTCATCTTCTTATCGCCGGAGCAACCGGCTCCGGAAAATCCGTCTGCATCAATACGCTGATCATCAGCATCCTTTATAAGGCGACACCGGATGAGGTGCGTCTGATCATGATCGATCCGAAGGTGGTGGAGCTCAGTGTATATAACGGGATCCCGCACCTGTTCATTCCGGTAGTCACAGATCCGAAGAAAGCGGCCGGTGCGCTGAACTGGGCTGTTTCTGAAATGACCAGCCGTTACAATGCCTTTGCGGAATATGGGGTACGTAATCTTGGAGAATATAACAAAAAAGTTGCCAATATGCGGGTCCCGGAGGGAGAAAAGGCACCTGAGAAGATGCCGCAGATCGTGATCATCGTGGACGAGCTTGCGGATCTTATGATGGTTGCGCCGGGAGAAGTTGAGGATGCGATCTGCCGCCTGGCCCAGCTGGCACGTGCAGCAGGTATCCATCTGATCATTGCTACCCAGAGGCCATCTGTCAATGTCATCACAGGCCTGATCAAGGCCAATATGCCGTCCAGGATCGCATTTTCCGTATCTTCCGGTGTGGATTCCAGGACGATCCTAGATATGAACGGTGCCGAGAAGCTTCTTGGCAAGGGCGATATGCTGTTTTATCCTCAGGGGTATCAGAAGCCGGCCAGACTGCAGGGTGCTTTTGTTTCAGATGAGGAGGTCAGTGCAGTCGTAGAATATGTTTCTGACAAAAACCAGGGTGCTGTTTATGATACCTCCATCGAGAAGCAGGTCAATACAGCCGGTGTCCCGGGAGGAGCCGGCGGCGGTGACAGAGATGTCTATTTTACAGAAGCCGGTAAATTTATCATTGAGAAGGAAAAGGCCTCCATCGGTATGCTCCAGCGTATGTTCAAGATTGGATTTAACCGTGCGGCAAGGATCATGGATCAGCTTTGTGACGCAGGAGTGGTAGGCCCGGAGGAAGGAACCAAGCCAAGGAAGGTTTTGATGTCAGCAGAAGAATTTGAGAATTATCTGGAGGAGAACGGCGGATGAAAATAAGTATCCTGACAGTAGGGAAGATCAAGGAAAAATATCTGCGGGATGCCATTGCGGAGTATTCCAAGCGCCTCGGGCGTTACTGCAAGTTGGAGATCATAGAAGTGTCCGACGAAAAAACACCGGATAATGCCAGCGAAACAGTAGAAGATGCCATTCGGAACAAGGAAGGGGAGCGTCTTCTCAAATATATCCGGGACGATGCGTTTGTGATCACTCTGGAGATCGGAGGCGAACAGCTGACCTCTGAGAACTTCGCACGGAAGATCAACGAACTGGGGATACGTGGGACCAGCCATATCCAGTTTGTGATCGGCGGCTCTATCGGTCTTGGAAAAGAAGTACTGAAGAGATCAGACTATGCTTTAAGCTTTTCGAAAATGACATTTCCTCATCAGCTGATGCGTGTGATCTTTCTGGAACAGATCTACCGCAGCTATCGTATCATCAGCGGAGAGCCCTATCATAAATAATATCATACTGCATATCCGCAAATATCTTGACAATTTTCGGATATGTAGTATGATAAGAAAAGAGTAGCACTCGAAACTCAAGAGTGCTAATAATCACAGAAAGAAGGAAATGAACATGGCATTAAAACCAGTTGCAGACAGAGTTATCGTAAAATATTTTGAGACAGAAGACAAAACCGCATCCGGCATCGTGCTTCCGGACAGCTCCAGAGAGAAAACCCAGCAGGCAGAGGTTATCGCAGTAGGTGGCGGTAAGGTCGTAGACGGTAAAGAAGTACCAGTGCAGGTAAAGCCAGGTGACCGTGTGATCTACGGAAAATACACAGGAACTGAGATCAAATATGAGGGTGAGAAATATCTGGTGATCAACGCAGATGATATCATTGCCATCGTAAAAGACTGATGAAGAATTTTTATCGTAATTTTCTGAAATTATGCTCCATGCTGGTGTTGCAGAATGTAGTGACCTTAAGTGTCAATCTTGCTGACAACATTATGCTTGGAGCCTTCAGCGAAACTGCATTATCCGGTGTGACCACCGTAAACCAGGTACAGTTCGTCTTTCAGCAGCTGCTTATGGCGCTGGGAGACGGACTTGTCATATTCGGAAGTCAGTACTGGGGAAAGAAAGAGACAGAACCGGTAAGAAAGATCAGTGCCTGGGCCATGCGCACAGGCCTTTTTATTGCCTTTGTGCTGTTTATCCTGGCCAGCCTTTTTCCAACACAGCTGCTGGGGCTTTTTACAACAGACCAGACAATTATTGAAGCCGGCCGTTCCTATCTGGCGATCATCCGGTTTACTTACTTTTTCTTTGCGGTGACGCAGATCCTGCTTGCTACACTGCGTTGTGTGGAAATTGCAGGGGTTGCCTTCGGGCTTTCGGTAATGACTCTTGTGATCAACTGCAGCATAAACTGGATCCTGATCTACGGACATTTTGGTGCACCCAGGATGGGAGCCGCAGGAGCTGCTGTGGGAACACTGACTGCCCGTATTGCGGAGATCTGTGTTCTGATCATCTATATCCGCAAAAAACAGAGCTGGATCGGCATTTGTATCCGGGATTATCTGCATTCAGACCTAAGGTTCGGCCGGAAATATTATAAGGTGGTATGTCCATTGCTGGTGCTCCAGGGACTCTGGGGCGTGAATACGGCTCTTCAGACAGCAATCCTGGGACATATGACAGCAGCAGCCATTGCTGCCAACAGTGCAGCCTCCAATCTGTTTTTGATGGTGAAATCCGCTGCTGTGGGAGCCGCCTCCGCTGCATCAGTTACCATGGGAAAAACCATCGGTTCCGGGAACCTGGAACTCGCGAAGGTTTATTCCAAAAAGCTTCAGAAATTATTTGTAGTCATGGGACTCATCTGTGGTATCCTTCTTTTCTTTATCCGGATCCCGGTGCTGAGCCTGTATCAGCTTTCGCCGGAAACGAGAGAGATGGCCAATACTTTTCTTATTATTTTAAGTGTGGTAATGGTAGGGATGTCCTATCAGATGCCGACAAACGGTGGTATTATCCGGGGAAGCGGAAGCATCGCCTATTCCATGAAAGTGGATCTGATCAGTACCTGGGGGATCGTGATTCCCCTGTCCATGTTTATGGCATTTGTGGTCAATGCATCTCCGGCAATAGTGGTATGTTGCCTGAATGCAGATCAGATCTTTAAATGCGTGCCTGCATTTTTGAAGTGCAATTACGGACACTGGATCAAAAATATGACGAATTAAGGAAATATATATAGATCAGAGGAAAGATACAGAAAATTTATCTTGACGCCTGTGTGATCTGTATGTAGAATAAATACAAGCTTTAGCGAAATGCAGTAAAAAAATCTCTGAAGAGCCAGGGACAGCTTGACAAAGGTAATATGGTATAGTATTATCTTGCATATATCATATTAAACTGGTAGGAAAAGAGGAATACTCACTGAAACACAGGAGGAACAGGAAATGAGAAAAAAAGTACTGGCAGCGCTTCTGGCAGTTGCAGTGGCAGGAACAACTGTCATGTCAGGAATGACTGTTTTTGCAGCAGAAACAGAAGGAACCAAGGCGGAAGGTGGAAATATTACCATTGCAGAAACAGCAGATCCGCAGAACATCAATCCGCTTTATGTTGTGGATCAGACAAGCTTCGATATGATGCAGGCACTGTACAGCCCGTTTTTTGAGATCGTGAACGGAGAGATGTATTACGGAAACGGACTTTGCGAAAGTGTAACAGCCAATGATGATGCCAGCGAATTCACACTGAAGCTGAAAGACGGACTGAAATGGCATGACGGTCAGCCGATCACAGCCGATGATGTGGTATTTACCATGCAGGTGCTGGTAGATGAGAAGCAGAATGTTCCGTACTCTTCTTACGGATACGTTAATGATAAGGCGGTAGAGGCAGAGAAGGTTGATGACCTTACAGTCAAGCTTTCCCTTGGATCATCTTCCGCAGGCTTTCTTGGCGGACTGAGCCAGGTTTACTGTATTCCGAAGCATATTTATGACGGCGTGGAGAATATCGGAGAAAGTGATCTCAACAATGAACCGGTGGGAAATGGTCCTTTTAAGTTCGAGGAATACAAATCCGGAGAGTATTATAAAGTAACAAAATTCGACGACTATTTTGATGATGTAAATCTGGATTCCATCACCTTCAAGATCGTAAAGGATTCCAGTTCCGCCAATGCGGCACTTGCAAGCGGAGATCTGGATGCACGTCTGATCAGTGCAGATGATTACGATACCGTCAGTGCTTACGATAACGTAAACATCAATACCTATAATTCCGGACGTGTCAACGCCATGTTCATGAATGAGCTGAACAAAGATCTTCAGGATGTAAAGGTACGTCAGGCAATCGCATACGCACTGAATAAAGAGGAGTTCTGCCAGTTTGCTTTCATTTCCGAGGACTATGCAGAGCCTGCGGATTCTATTTTTACACCGGATACACTCTACTATACAAAACCGGACAACACCTACGACAATGATCCGGCTAAAGCACAGGAGCTCCTTTCCGAAGCAGGAAAGACAAATCTTTCTCTGAACCTGATGTATATCTCCACAGATAAGACAATGGAGAGTGAGGCTCTGTATGTACAGTCTGCCCTTGCAAATGTAGGAATCACCATCAATCTTCTTCCTACAGATGAGTCTACCTTCAAGAATAAGACAAAGGATCCGGAGTGCACAGATTATGATCTGGTACTGAGCTTCTATACTCTGGGAGAAGAGCCGAGCCTTTACGCAGACATGAGTTCTTCCGACAGCCGTTCCAACTATTCCAGGATCAAGGATACAGATCTGGATGCATTGTGGGAAGATGGCAACAGCACTGCAGATGAGACAAAACGTGGTGAGATTTATAAAGAGATCCAGAATACGATCAATGATAACATGTATATCTATCCGATCGCTTATTCCAATGGTTTCTATGCGGTAAGTAAAGATTTCGGGGGCTTTGATGAATGTCTGTTAAAAACTATTTATTATGATTATTCCAAGATCTACACATTGGAGAAATAAATAATTTTATAGCGGATGAATACCGGAAACAGAAAGAGGCTGACGCGTTTTTTGCGCCAGCCGATTTCCTGTTTTCGGGGAAAATAAAGGAGGTACATTTTGAAGAAGATCGTAAACCGACTGATACAGTGTATTCTGACACTGTTTATTGTCTCTGTTCTCTGCTTTGCACTGACAAAAGCAGCGCCCGGAGATCCTGTTCTGACTTATGTGGAACCAAATATGAGTGAAGAATATATCCAGAACCTGAGAGAAAGCCTGGGACTTACAAAGCCTCTCTATGAGCAGTACTTTCTGTGGCTGGGAAGGATCCTTCACGGGAATTTCGGAAATTCTCTGATGAATAACCGTCCGGTCCTGACACAGATGCTGGAGAGGCTTCCCGCAACCGTGATCCTCATGGGAACCAGCATGCTGCTTGGTTTTCTCATTGCCATTGTACTGGGCCTGTATTCCGGAAAGAATAAGAATGGTGTTCTGGATAAGATTACCAGTATGTTTTGTTATGTAGGTATCTCCATTCCTACTTTCTGGTTCGGTATCATGCTGATCTATCTCCTCAGTGTGCATTTACATATCCTGCCAAGTATCGGTATGCATTCAGACGGAAACCGTTCCTTTGGAGATCTGATCCTGCATATGGTCATGCCCTGTGCAGTTCTGACCTTTGCAAATGCGTCACAGTACATCCGGTATTTAAGAAGCAGTACCATTACGGAAATGTCCTCCGATTATGTTATGGTGCAGAGGGTTTACGGAATGAAAGAGTCTGGAATCCTTTTCCGGCATGTACTGAAAAATGCCATGCTTCCTATGATCACAGTTCTCGGAATGAGCCTGCAGTCCCTGGTATCCGGTGCCATTATCACCGAGCAGGTTTTTGCATGGCCGGGAATCGGTCAGCTGGCAGTTACTGCCGTCATGCAGTATGATTATCCCCTGATCATGGGAATTACCATGTTCACCGCGCTTCTTGTGGTGCTCGGAAATCTTCTGGCAGATATTCTGTATGCTGTCTTTGATCCGAGGATCCGGAAAGCAGGATGTTAGGAGGTGAAGGAACATGAGAGAAAATATCTGGAAAAATATCAAACTTGGTTTTAAGACAAATAAACTTGCAGTGGTAGGTGCAGCAGCTATCATCCTGCTGGCACTGATCTCCATTTTTGCCTTTCTGTACCCGGTAGATCCTAATGCCATCAGCGCCACAGAGAGACTGAATGCTCCTTCCATGGCGCATCTTTTCGGTACGGATGATATGGGACGGGATTATCTGGCTCGCTGTATTTACGGAGGAAGAGCATCCCTTCTGGTGGGCTTCCTTTCCATGGTGCTTTCTACAGCCCTTGGCGTGGTCATCGGTTCCATCAGCGGTTTTGTGGGAGGAACGGTGGATGCGGTGCTGATGCGTCTGGTGGATGCATTGATGAGCCTTCCGACATTCCTGATCATGATCGTTATGAATGCCTTCCTGAAACCGGGACTTCAGAACATTGTCCTGATCATCGGCTTTCTGACCTGGATGAACATTGCCAGGATCGTCCGTGGCGAGACTATTTCCCTGAACGAGAGAGAGTATGTCATCTATGCAAAGATCTCCGGACAGAAGAAATTCTCCACCATTGTACACCATATCCTGCCTAACATCATGCCTACCATTATCGTGGCTGCAACCATGAACATTGCCAATGCCATCCTGATGGAATCTGCACTGAGCTTTTTCGGCTTGGGTATCCAACCGCCTACGGCTTCCTGGGGAAGTATGCTGAGCAATGCACAGCGCTATATCCAGCAGGCACCGTATCTGGCTATTTTCCCCGGAATCCTGATCCTGATCACTGTCGTCAGCTTCAATTATCTGGGAGAAGTATTAAGAAAAGTATTCGAGCCCAAGTAAGGAGGACATTTACATATGGAAAAATTACTGGAAGTAAAAGATCTGAAGGTGTCTTTCTTTACAGACCTTGGAGAGACACAGGCAGTAAAAGGTGCTGGCTTTGCCATCGGTGAGGGGGATTTTTTCGGGATCGTAGGAGAGTCCGGAAGCGGAAAAAGTGTGACCACCAAATCCATTCTCCGTCTCGGACCATCCAACTGTAAGATCATGGGCGGTGAGATCCTGTTCCGGGGAGAAGATATCCTGAAGAAAAATGAAGCAGAGCTCCGTGAGATCCGCGGTGGTGAGATCGCCATGATCTTTCAGGATTCGCTTTCCGCACTGAATCCGGTTTACACTGTTGGCAATAAGATGGTAGAGCTGATCCGACGCCATACCAACATGAACAAAAAAGAAGCAAAGGCCCGGGTGCTGGAGCTTCTCACAGCCGTAGGCATCACAGACCCGGAAAAGGCTATGAACAGCTATCCCCACGAGCTTTCCGGCGGTATGCGCCAGCGTGTGATGATCGCCATGGCCATGAGCAGTGATCCGAAGGTCCTGATCGCCGATGAGCCGACCACAGCTCTGGACGTTACGATCCAGGCGCAGATCCTTCATCTTCTTCTGGAGCTTCAAAAAAAGAACAATATGAGCATCATCCTGATCACCCACGATCTGGGCGTCGTGGCGCAGACCTGTAAGCGGGTAGCTGTTATGTGTGGTGGCTACGTGGTGGAAGAGGGAACCGTAGAGGAAATTTTTCTTCATCCGGGACATCCCTATACACAGGCACTGATCGCAAGCATGCCGCGGGTGGGAGGTACTTTTGAACAGTTTCTGGAGAGAGATCTTTCGGATGGAAACGGTGATCTGTGTCCCTTCCTCAATCGCTGTAAATATGCGGACAAAACGTGTGAAGCCTGTCTTCCGAAATATTATGAGGCTTCAGAGGGACACAGGATATTCTGTCACAGAAGGGAGGAGAAGAGATGAGCAAGCCCTTAATTGAAGTAAAAGATCTGAAAGTATATTTTAAACAGAAATCTCCGAAGCTTCTGTCCTTTAAGCCGGGCATACTGAAGGCTGTGGATCAGGTAAGCTTTTCTATTGAAAAGGGAAAAACCTTCGGTCTGGTAGGAGAATCCGGAAGCGGAAAATCTACCATCGGAAAGGCAATTCTACGTTATCATAAACCCACAGGCGGTGAGATTTTTTATGAAGGAACAGAGATCGGAGCCATGGGGGAAAAAGAACTGCTTCCATACCGCAAAAAAATGCAGTCCGTTTTTCAGGATCCCTATTCCTCTCTGGACCCAAGCCATACAGTGCAGGATATCATCTGCGAGCCTATGGCGATCCATAAAATGTACACGCAGAAAGAACGCAAAGAGCGTGCAAAAGAACTGATCCGCGTGGTTGGCCTCAAAGAGCAGGATCTTCTGAAGTATCCTCATGAGTTCTCCGGCGGACAGCGTCAGAGGATTTCCATTGCAAGAGCACTTTCCGTACAGCCGGAATTTGTAGTCTGCGATGAGCCCATTTCTGCGCTGGATGTTTCCCTGCAGGCCCAGATCGTTCAGATGCTTCAGGATCTTCAGGAAAAGTACGGGCTGACCTATCTGTTCATCAGCCATCAGCTGCAGGTGGTCCAGAAGATCTGTGATGAGATCGGGGTGCTTTATCTTGGAAATCTCATGGAGATCGCAGATGCAGATAAGCTCTATTCCAATCCGCTGCATCCTTATACAAAAATGCTGATCTCCTCGATTCCGGTTCCGGACCCAAGAGTCAAAACTCTGGATCAGATCGTTACGGATACCGGAGTACAGTCCAGATCTATCGGGGGCTGCCGCTTCCATAACCGCTGTCCGTGGTGTGAGGAACGCTGCAGACAGGAAACCCCGGCACTTCGTCAGGTGGAGCCGGGACATATGGTAGCATGTCATAAATATCAGGAAAAGAAATAATCATAAAATACGGGAAGGTAAATAAAAAAGTGGACATAAATATATATAAAAACTATCTGGCGATCCTCCGTGAGGAGATGATCCCGGCTATGGGATGTACAGAACCTATTGCCCTGGCCTATGGTGCGGCAAGAGCAAGAGAGATCCTTGGAAAAGAGCCGGAGCGTATCGTAGCAAAATGTTCCGGAAATATCATCAAAAATGTGCGTTGTGTGATCATCCCCAATTCCGGGGGATTAAAGGGAATTCCTGCAGGTGTGATCCTTGGGGCGGTAGCAGGAGATGCTTCTCTGGATATGGAGGTTCTTTCCAAAGTCGATGAAAAGGGTAGGGCACGCTGCCGGGAACTTCTGGAGGCAGATATCTGTAAGGTAGAGCTTCTGGATACGCCGGTGGTCCTTCACATTATCATCGAAATGTATGCCGGTGAAGATACCGTCAGCCTGGAGATCAAATACGACCATATCAACGTGACCAGGATCAGCAAAAACGGGGAAATCCTCCTTGATGCAGACAAAGCTGTGGAAGAAAAGGAAGAGACGGACCGAGGCCTGTTAAATCTGGAGGATATTCGGGAATTTGCGGATACCGTAGAGCTTTCCGATGTAAAGGAACTTCTGGATGCGCAGATCAGAAGCAATATGGCCATTGCTCATGAGGGAATGACCGGAAAATACGGCCTGGGTATCGGGCGCGTGATCCGTGAAAACTATTCTCATGATATGCTCACCAGAATGAGAAGTCTTACTGCAGCAGCTTCCGAGGCACGTATGGGTGGCTGTGATATGCCGGTTGTCATTAATTCCGGAAGCGGAAATCAGGGAATTGCATGCTCTGTTCCGCTGATCGTCTATGCAAGAGAGATGGAGCTGCCGGATTACAGCCTCTACAGGGCCCTGGTGTTTTCCAATCTCCTCACAGTCTATCAGAAGCAATATATAGGGAAGCTGTCTGCCTTCTGCGGGGCGGTATCGGCCTCCTGTGCAGCCGGAGCCGCCATTACCTATATGGTAGGCGGAGATATTTCCCTGATCAAAAAAACGATCGAGAATACCCTTGCCAATATTCCGGGAATCATCTGTGATGGGGCCAAGATCTCCTGTGCTGCCAAGATCGCAGCCTGTCTTGACGCAGCCTTCCTGGCGCATCATCTTGCCATGAACGGGCAGTCTTATGCGCCTTATACAGGAATTCTCCAGGAAGAAACCGCAGAGACCATCAGCTGTGTGGGACAGATCGGAAAAGACGGTATGAAGGAAACAGACAGAGAGATCCTCAAGATCATGTTGGAGCATTGATCCGCATCGGAGATGGCACAGATTAAACAGAAAAGGTTGGATTTATGGACAATGAATTAAGAATTGCAATACTGATCGATGCAGATAATGTATCAGACAAATACATCAAGATCATCGTGGATGAAGTGGCAAACATCGGCATAGCCACCTACAAACGGATCTATGGAGACTGGACCAGTGCACGGCTTTCCTCCTGGAAAAAGGTTCTTCTGGAGGATTCCATCATTCCTATCCAGCAATACAGCTATACCACCGGAAAAAACGCCACCGATTCGGCGATGATCATTGATGCCATGGATATTCTGTATTCCGGAAATGTGGATGGATATTGCATTGTTTCTTCGGACAGTGATTTCACCCGTCTGGCAGCAAGGCTCCGGGAATCCGGAATGCTGGTCCTGGGTATGGGTGAGGAGAAGACGCCGAAGCCGTTTATTTCCGCATGCAACCAGTTTAAATATCTGGATCTTCTCTACCGCAACCAGCAGGAGGAAGAGAAGAAGGAAGATATGGCTACTGCAGCAGAAGCTAAAAAATCCGGAAACAGCAGCAAACAGAGCAGCTCCGGCTCCAGGAAGAACAAAGACCTCAAGCGGGTACGCAAGGCCATTAATGCTATCATCGAGAAATTTTCTGACGAAGAGGGATGGCTTTCCTCCGGACAGCTGGGTGACCAGCTTGGGAAACGACTTCCGGATTTTGATGTGCGTAATTACGGATATTCCAAGCTGACCCCCTTTATCAAATCTCTGGGAAATTATGAAACAGGCAGGATCCCCACGGGAAGCGGAGGGAGAAAGCAGATCTATTTCCGCATGAAGGAGGATAAACAATGAAGAATTATCTGGCACCTATGGAGGGCGTAACCAACTGGGTCTATCGGAATGCATATCATGACTATTTTTATCCCATGGATAAATACTTTACTCCCTTCATCACTGCCAAGCCCAATAAACGTCTCAGCAGCAAGGAGATCAAAGAGGTATCACCGGAAACCAACGGAGATCTTCCGGTGATTCCCCAGATCCTGACCAACAATGCGGAGGATTTTGTGAAAACAGCGCATATCTTCCGGGATGAATACGGACACAGGGAAGTAAATCTCAATCTGGGATGCCCCTCGGGAACTGTCACAGCCAAGGGAAAGGGTGCCGGTTTCCTGGGCGAGCCGGATAAGCTGGAACGTTTTCTGGATGAGATCTTCGAAAAGACCGGTATGGAGATCTCCATAAAAACGAGAGTGGGAACGGATTATGAGGAAGACTGGGAACGGCTTCTTGAGATCTACGGCAGATATCCGCTGAAGGAGCTGATCATCCATCCACGCCTTCTGAAGGATCATTATAAGGGGATTCCCAGATATGGACTGTATGAGGAGGCAAGGGAAAAGCTGAAGGTTCCTTTGGGATATAACGGGGATATTTTTTCAGTGGAGGCTTATCAGGAAATCCGGGAGAAATTTCCGGATGCAGACAGCGTCATGTACGGAAGAGGCCTGATCGCAAGGCCCTATCTTCTGGATGCCATTATGCAAAAAGAAGACGGAGAGGATCACCGGGAAGAATACCGGAAAAAGCTGCGTCAGTTTCATGACCGTCTTTACCGGGATTATCAGGAACATCTTTCAGGAGAACGAAATGTACTTTTTCGCATGAAGGAATTGTGGAGTTATATGGCACCGGGCTTTACCAATTATGCCAGATATCTGAAAAAGATCAAAAAATCCCAGCATTTTGGTGACTATGAGGCAGCAGTTATGAGCCTTTTTGGAGAACAGGAGATCTTAAAGGTATGAACAGTATAAAAGAAAAATTTGATGAATTTATTTCCCAGTATCCCATTTTTGAGTATCGTGTGCTGGATACAGGGGATATTAAAGTACAGTCACGTGTGCGTACGATCTGTAAACAGGAATGTGAACGTTATGGGAGCACATGGGCCTGTCCTCCGGCAGTGGGAGAGCTGTCAGAATGCGAAAAGAAGATCCGGAGCTATCCGAGAGCAGTTTTCTTTTCCAGCGTTGCGGAGGTATCGGATATCATGAACATGAAGGAGATGCTTTCCACAAGAATGGAACACGAAGCGCTTACAGAGAAGGTACGTGATTTTCTGGAGGGAGAGGGCTATGAGACCTTTACGCTTTCCACGGAATCCTGTGACTTCTGTGAACGCTGTGCCTATCTGGACGGAAAACCATGCCGTTTTCCGGAGCATATGCATCCATGTCTGGAAAGCTATGGCGTGGTAGTCAGTGAGATCGTAGAAAAGGAAGCTATGGAATACAATCTGGGTGGAAATACCATTCTCTGGTTTTCTATGGTGCTGATCCGCAGATAAAAGACAAAAAGCAGATACAGCGAAAGATACATAAGAAGAAATCCTCCGGCATAGATTAATGATAAAAGCCGGAGGATTTTTTTAATGAGAAAAATGTCAGCTTTTCTGGAGCTTCCCGGGGAACCGGCATTTCGGGAGGTGCAGGTGATACTTACGGGAAAACGCCGGGCAGTGATCGAAAATTACCGGAATATCCAGAGCTATACAAGGGAGGAGATCCTGATACTGACACCTTCCGGCAGACTTGTGATCCGTGGGAAAAACCTTGTGATCCCCTGCTACACAACCCTTGAACTATGTATCCGCGGGCAGATCGAAAGCATTACGCTGGAGGAGGGAAATAAGTAATGATCCCAGGTTTTGTGCGGGTTTCTGTTAAGGGGCAGCAGTGCCAGCGGTTTGTGAATCTGTGCAGAGGCAGGGAAATGGATCTGAAAAGGATCATCCGTACCGGTGAGACGGAGCTTCAGCTGACTATGAAGGTAGCGGATTTTCTGCAGATCTCGCCACTGCGGAGAAAAACAGGGGTACATATCCACATCCTGAAAAAAAGAGGGCCTTTGTTTTTTCTGCTTTTCTGTAAAAGAAGAAAAATGATCCCTGCAGGGTTTCTGGCAGTTTTCTGCCTCCTTTTTTTTCTGTCAGGCAGAGTGTGGAACGTTGAGATCCGGGGAAATATTTTAAATCCCACTCCCCAGCTGATGAGCTTTCTGAAAGAGCAGGGGGTCTGTTTCGGAGTATCCAGAAAGAAGATCAGCTGCAGTGCACTTGCAGCTTCCCTGCGAAGAGAATTTCCGGAGATCACCTGGGTGTCTGCCGGATTTTCGGGAACGGGCCTGCGTTTTGAGATCCGGGAGGGAACTGCCGGAGAAAAAGCAGAGCCGGAAGATAAATCCTGCAGTCTGTTTTCGACTCTGGACGGAGTGATCGATTCCATGGTCACACGGCAGGGAACTCCTCTTGTCAGAGCCGGGGATGAAATAAAAAAAGGCCAGGAACTGGTTTCCGGGATCGTGGATATCACAGATGACAGCCAGGAGGTCATCCGCTATGAGTATGTTCAGGCAGATGCGGATATTTACGTCTGTCATTCCATTGCCTATTACGATACCTTTCCGTTGGACATAGAGAAAAAGGTATGGCCCGGTAAAAATAAAACAACGATTTTTTTTCAGCTTGGAAGCAGTTTCCTGGACCTTTCTTCTCCTCTGCAGCAAAATGAAGATCGTCTTATCTGCCGGGAATCTCTTTTCAGTACCGGGATCTTTCAGGTTCCTTTTTCCCTGGGGATCATCACTACCAACAGGTTTGAGCTCCGAAAAGAAAGACTGACAGAGGATGCCGCCAAAAAACAGGCCATACAGAGGCTTTATGATTATGAAGAAAAATTAATAGAAAAAGGGGTTCAAATATCTGAAAATAATGTTAAAATAGAAATAAATCACCAGGACTGCGTCAGCAGAGGCACTCTTACCGTCATTGAAAGGACCGGAAGAGAAGCCCCCACAGAAAAAAAGACGCAGCCAAAAGAAAGGACACCAGAGGATGGCTAGCAGCATTATCGAATTATATGTGGATGTGCCGGCAGACCGCCAGGCGAATATTTTCGGACAGTTTGACGAGCATCTGAAGCTGATCGAACGTACTCTGAACGTAACCATGATCTTCCGTGACGGTTCTCTTAAGATCCTGGGAAGCCAGGAGGGAGCCACACAGGCCAGGGCAATCGTGGAGGAACTGAACACACTTGCGGGCAGAGGCAATACCATCACACAGCAGAATGTGAATTACGCACTTTCCCTTGCTATGGAGAAGATTGGATCCGTGATGGAGGAGATCGACAAGGATTTTATCTGTAATACCATACAGGGCAGGCCGATCAAACCCAAGACCCTCGGACAGAAGGACTATGTGGAACAGATCCGTAAGAAGATGATCGTATTCGGTGTGGGACCTGCCGGAACCGGCAAAACCTATCTTGCCATGGCCATGGCAGTAACTGCTTTTCGCAATGAGGAGGTTTCCAGGATCATTCTTACCAGACCGGCAATTGAGGCAGGAGAGAAGCTGGGATTCCTTCCCGGCGATCTCCAGAGCAAGGTCGATCCCTATCTGCGTCCTCTTTATGACGCACTGTATCAGATCATGGGGGCAGACAGCTTTGCCAAAAACATGGAGAAGGGGCTCATCGAGGTTGCCCCTCTTGCCTATATGAGAGGGCGTACACTGGATAATGCCTTTATCATCCTGGATGAGGCGCAGAATACCACACCTGCCCAGATGAAGATGTTCCTGACCAGGATCGGCTTCGGTTCCAAGGTGATCATCACAGGCGATGCATCCCAGAAGGACCTTCCCAGGGACGCCACGTCCGGTCTGGATGTGGCGATGAAGGTGCTGAAGAAGATCGATGACATCGGATTCTGTCAGCTGACCAGCAAGGATGTTGTACGTCATCCACTTGTACAGCAGATCGTGCAGGCCTATGACGATTATGAAAAAAAACAGAAGCCTGCCAAATCCAGGAAGGATGACAGGTATGCTGTGAAAAATAAGGAGTACAGAAGATGACCATAAATATCGAATATGAGACAGATCAGGAGTTAGGCATTGACTATGCTGCCCTTGCATCCCAGGTTGCGGACAAGGTTCTTGAAATGGAGAAATGCCCCTATGACGGACAGGTCAATCTTGTCCTGACAGATAACGAGGAGATTAAGAGGGTAAATACGGAATTCCGGAATATCCAGGCTCCTACAGATGTGCTGTCATTTCCTATGATCCCCTTTGAGACACCGGCGGATTATTCCGTTGTGGAAGAGGATGAGTCCTACTTTGATCTGGACAGTGATGAACTCCTTCTTGGAGATATCATGATCTCCGTGCCTAAGGTTTTTGCCCAGGCAGAGGAATACGGACATAGTGTGACGAGGGAATTCTGTTTCCTGGTGGCACATAGTATGCTGCATCTTCTGGGCTATGATCATATGACAGAGGATGAGGCAAAGGTCATGGAAGCCAAGCAGGCAGCAGCACTGAAGGAACTGGGGATCAACCGCTAATACAGCGAATGATCACGTGCTGTCCCACAGAAAAGCTAAGCGGAAAGCTTTTCCGCTTTAAGAAAAGGAGGTAATATATGAGAATGAAAAAGACAGGTATACTGGCAGGTATCACAGCTGCATGCATCTGCATTGCCCAGACTGTTCCCGCTTTTGGAGCCGGGCAGGATCTGGTAGGTTTTGTCCCCAATGGGGAGAAACAGGAAGAAACCCAGGTAAAGAGTTATCTCACCGGCGAAAATGTTCCGGAGAGCATTGGACGTAGGAGACCGGTTGCCGTGATGATGGGCAACAACAGTGTCGGAGCTCCGCAGAGTGGTATCGGACATGCCGGTGTTGTCTACGAAGCGCCGGTGGAAGGTAATATTACCCGTCTTATGGGCATTCTCGAAGATTATGATGAGCTGGAACGGATCGGTTCCGTTCGCAGCTGCCGTGACTATTATCTCTTTTACGCCAACGAATTTAATGCGATCTATGCCCACTACGGACAGGCTGCCTATGCACTGCCTTATCTGGAGCAGCATGTGATCGATAACCTTAACGGGATCCAGATCGGCAAGCTTGCTTTTTTCCGTACAACAGACCGGAAGGCACCTCACAATGCCTATACAGATGCCAGCCACCTTCAGGCAGGCATAGATGCTATGGGATACAGCCAGGAATATAAAGAAGAATATACCGGACATTATCTTTTTGCAGAAGATGGTACAGAGACCGTACCGGATGGGATCACAGCCAGCCTTGTGAAGCTGGATAATTTTACTGATAATCATCCGTGGTATGAATACGATGAAGAGACAAAGGAATATAAGAGATTCCAGTTTGGCAGGGAACATGTGGATCAGCTGGATAATGAACAGCTTACCTGCGACAATATCATCCTTCAGTATTCATCCTGTCCGGCTTACGATGGAAACGGCTATCTGAATATTGATGCCATTTCCGGCGGAGAGGGCAAATTTATTACCAGAGGCAAAGCCATTGATATCCGCTGGGAGAAGGATTCTCCATGGGGGATCACGCATTATTACGACGGAAATGAACAGGAGATCCGCCTGAATCCGGGTACTACCTGGGTGGAGATCGTACAGAATGACAGGATCGATTCCGTCACTTATCAGTAAGACTAATATACAGGTATCAGGAGAAACCAAAAACATGAACGCAAATTACAGGGAACGACTGAAAGACAAGAAACGTATTGTTATCAAGATCGGATCATCATCACTGATCCACGCAGAAACAGGAAGACTGGATTTCCGTAAGCTGGAGATCCTGGCCAGAGAGCTCAGCGACCTTCATAACCAGGGGAAAGACGTAGTGCTGGTATCCTCCGGAGCCATTGCGGTAGGTGCAGCTGCACTGGGTATGAAGGGAAAGCCGGCAGAGCTTGAGAAAAAGCAGGCCTGTGCAGCTGTGGGACAGGCCAGGCTAATGACCATTTATCAGAAGCTTTTCGGGGAATACAATCAGATGGTGGCACAGATCCTGATGACCAAGAATACCATGGTCAACAATACCAACCGCAGGAATGCCCAGAATACCTTCCAGCAGCTTCTGGCAGAAAAGGTGATCCCCATTGTAAATGAGAACGACTCGGTATCCTCCTACGAATTCCAGAACCTGGTAAAATTCGGAGACAACGATACCCTTTCCTCCGTGGTTGCTGCACTGATCGATGCGGATCTTCTGATCCTCATGTCCGATATTGACGGTCTTTTTACAGACGATCCCAATTCCAATCCGGATGCACAGTTTATCGATATTGTAGAAAACATGGATGACAATATGCGTAAGCTTGGCAAATCCTCCACAGGAAGCAATGTGGGCACCGGCGGAATGGCGACCAAGCTTACCGCTGCGATCATCGCCACTGCGGCAGGGGCGGACATGGTCATTGCCAACGGAAATGACTTCCACAACATCCACAGGATCGTGGAAGGCAGGAGCTGCGGAACATTATTTGTAGGAAACAAGAAGGAAGAATTCTTCCTCATTGATTATATCGAAAAACTGCTTTAAGGAGAATAAGATTATGATGGATAATATCAAGATCGACAGGATCAACGCACTGGCGCATAAACAGAAAAGTGTAGGTCTTACCGAGGAAGAAAAGGTGGAACAGGCGAAGCTTCGGAGAGAATATCTGGATGCAGTGAAGGGGAATCTCCGTGCGCATCTGAATAACATCGATATCAAAGAAAAGGATGGCAGCATCACCAATCTTGGAGAAAAATATGGAAGAAAAAAAGGAAATTAGAAAAAAGATCTTCAAAGCCAGAAAAGAACATACCGATGCCTGGATCCGGGAAAACAGTCTCCGGATCACAGAGGCCCTGACAGAGCTTCCGGAATACCGGAATGCAGAACGGATCATGGCATACGCAGATTATAACCATGAAGTGATCACACGCTATATTATCGAACAGGCCTGGAAAGACGGTAAGGAAGTGGCAGTGCCAAAGGTTTTCGGGAAGGATATGGTATTTTACAGACTGACCGATTTCAGTCAGTTGGAATCCGGCTATTTCGGGATCCCGGAGCCAAAGGAAGACGGAGAAAAGGTCTCCTGGGAAGAAGCCATGATGGTCATGCCTGGGGTGGCTTTTGACGTGAACTGTAACCGGGTAGGCTATGGCGGCGGTTTTTATGACCGCTTTCTGGAAAAACATCCGGAGGTCTGCCGCGTTGCAGTAGGATTTTCCTTCCAGATCCTTCCGGAGGTTCCCACAGAGCCTACGGATATCTGTCCGCAGGTTATTGTGACGGAAGAGAATATATACCGCGATGCACAGTAAGATATTGCTGTAAAGACAGAAAGAAAGGCAGGAATATTTGAAAATGAATGAAATGCTTGAAAAATTGGGACAGAATGCGAAAGATGCGGAGACAGTCCTTCGAAATCTTTCCACAAATGACAAAAATAAAACCCTGGAAGCTGTGGCAAAGGCTCTTGTCGCTCATACCGATGAGATCCTGAAGGCCAATGCCCTGGATGTGGAAAACGGCAAAAAGAATCAGATGCCGGAAGGACTGATCGACCGTCTGATGCTGACACCGGAGAGGATCGAAGGAATGGCAGACGGACTTCGTCAGCTTACCGGTCTTGAAGATCCCATCGGGGAAGTTACCGGTATGAAAAAACGTCCCAACGGACTTCTGATCGGGCAGAAACGTGTTCCCTTAGGTGTGATCGGCATTATTTACGAAGCACGTCCCAATGTTACCTCAGATGCATTCGGTCTCTGCTTCAAAACCGGAAATGTCGTGATCCTGAAGGGTGGAAGCGACGCGATTCATTCCAATACTGCCATTGTCAACTGTATCCGTGAGGCATTAAAAGCCTGCAGCATTACCGAGGATGCTATCCAGCTGATCCAGGATACCTCCAGAGAAACGGCTGCGGAATTTATGAAGCTGAACCGGTATGTGGATGTACTGATCCCACGTGGCGGAAGAGGACTGATCAAAGCAGTGGTAAACCAGAGTACGATCCCTGTCATCGAGACCGGAACCGGAAACTGTCATATCTATGTGGACGAGACTGCAGATCTTCAGATGGCAGCGGATATTGTGATCAATGCAAAGACCCAGCGTGTGGGCGTATGCAATGCATGCGAATCCCTTCTTGTAAACCGCAAGGTGAAGGACGATTTCCTGCCGGTACTGGCCGGACGCCTTAAGGAAAAGCATGTGGAGGTCCGCGCAGATGAAGCGGCAAAGGCTCTGATGCCGGGAGCAGTTCCTGCAACAGAAGAGGACTGGGGAACTGAATATCTTGACTATATCCTTTCTGTAAAGGTAGTGGATTCCGTGGAGGAAGCCATTGCACATATCAATAAATATAATACAAAGCATTCGGAGGCTATCATTACCAATGATTATACCCATGCCCAGAAATTCCTGGATGAGGTAGATGCAGCAGCAGTTTATGTGAACGCTTCTACCAGATTCACCGATGGAAATGAGTTTGGATTCGGTGCGGAGATCGGGATCAGTACCCAGAAGCTCCATGCAAGAGGCCCAATGGGACTCCTTGCACTGACCACCACCAAGTATATCATTTATGGTAATGGACAGGTACGTCCGTAACACAATAAAGTAAAGCGGGTTTTTCGGTCCGCTTTACTTTTTTGAAGTGTTGTGCTATACTTTTTGGTAATTGGATTTAAAAAGACTAACTCATAACAGGAGGACTTATAAATGAAAAAAAAGCAGCTTTTTGCAGTCCTGCTTGCAGGTTCCATGACTGTTGGAATGGCACCTGCCGCAGCGTTTGCCGCTGAAGATACCGGAGCGGTAACAGAGGCAGAAGCACCGACTGCAGACGAGAATACAGAAACACCAGATGACGGAGCGGCTGTGGATGACCAGTCACAGAGTGAAGCCGACGCCCAGGCAGAGGCCGAAGCGCAGGCAGCGGCTCAGGCTCAGGCAGAGGCCGAAGCCCAGGCAGCAGCCCAGGTCCAGGCGGAAGCAGAGGCCCAGGCAGCAGCTCAGGCTCAGGCAGAAGCAGAGGCCCAGGCAGCAGCTCAGGCCCAGGCGGAAGAGGCGCAGCAGGAGCAGCAAACTACTGCGGCAGATGCAACTGTTACTACTGCGGAAGAACTACAGGCAGCGATTAATAATGCACCTGACTTTACAGGATCTATTGATGATAGTGATTTATATACATCTGCTTATAAGATTCTGATCAGTGCATCGTTTAATCTCACAGATACTATTACCGTTCCTGCCAAAAAGAATATTGCAATTTTTGGTGCAACAGATGCTACAACCGTAGTTGGACGTGGGAGTGTTGCAGGTGATATGTTCAAGGTGAGTGCAGGAAGTATTTTGTCCATGACACAGAATGAAGGTGACGGTTCCTCAGAAATCGGTAAACTTTCTGTTGAAGGTAATAAAAACGACGGAACCGCAGCAGATGGATCGATCGTTTCTGTAGAAGCTGGCGCTAAATTTGTGATGACGACAGGCGTTACTCTTTCTAAGAATGTCTCTACTGCAGTAGGTGCGGCAGTTAAAAACAGCGGTAAACTTGTGATTACAGGTGGCGAGATCAAAGATAATGTATCTACAGGTGGAGCTGTTTACAGCACAGGTACGATTTCCCTGGAACAAGGAACGAATGCTGCAGCAGACGAACCGAAGATTATCGAGAACTATACAAGCGGAGATAAGAGCGTAAAATCCAATATCGTATTAGGACAGCAGGATCAGAGTGCAGGAAGTATCATCATTGCCGGCGCATTTGAGAATCAGAATATTGGATATTCCGTAGAGAATCCGACAGTTGACTATACAGTTTTCCAGAAACCTGAATCTTTAGCTGCGGATGCATTTGCAAAAGCAGTTAATGCGATGAGCTATGAAGGCGACCAGAGTTATGGAATAAATACAGCTACAGGTCAGCTTGTTTCTAATAAACCAACGATTACTATTGATAGTGCTACAAGTGAAGAAGCAAATACTGTTTCTGTAACCTTCACATCTGATAAAGCAGGTACATATTTCTATAAATATGTTGCAAAAGGTGCGGAAGCTCCGACTATCGAGAAAGCTATAGAAGGTGGAACGGTTAAGGCAGGAGAAACCACTTCCCTGAAACTTACCAATGTCACAGACAAGACTATTGACCTTTATATATGGGTAAAAGAAAGTGAAAGTGGTAACAACATTGTTGGTGAAGGTGTAAAGAAGGAGATTGCAGTAACCCAGGCACAGAATCCAGACAATCCGAAACCGGCAGCACCAAAGGTTACTAAAATCAGCGCAAAGAGAAAAACTGCAACAACTGCAGAAGTAGTTCTTCAGTCCGATAAGAGTGGTACATGCTATTATAAATGGGTGGCAAAGGGAGCGGATAAACCTTCCATTAGCACAACTAAAGACAGCAATATTGAGATCACTGAAAACAAAGATTTTAAGATTGATCTGAAAAACCTGAAAGGTGATGCGATTGATCTCTATGTACAGGTAGTAGCGAAAGATGGATCAGAGTCAGCAGTAACAAAGATTGCAACTGTTACTTTGAAAGAAACAGCGAAAACACCTGCGAAGATTTCCAACGTAAGCTACAAATGGAAAGGTCATACATCTGCTACTGTAACTATGCGTTCTGATAAAGCTGGTGTGTACTATTATAAATGGGTAAATCGTGGTTCCAAAGCTCCGACAGTTGATAAAATGAGCAAGGGAAAAAATGTTTCTGCAAATAAGGATTTCACGATCAGTTTGAAAGATTTGGATGCAAACAATGCAATTGATGTTTATGTGAGCATCAAAGGAACTGATGGAACTGTAAGTACACCAAAGAAGATTGCATTGGATGAAGCTAAGCGTCCGGCAAATGTCAGATGGGTTGGATTTTCATGGATCAACCATACATCTGCGAATGTTACTCTTATTTCGAATAAGAGCGGTACCTGTTATTATAAATGGGTTTCTCGTAACAGTGATGGCACGTCTGCCACTCCGAAAGATCTTACATCTACCGGAAAACAGACAACGTTTACTGCTGATAAGAAATTTAATATCGGTCTTGAGGATTTAAACTCTGACAATCCAATTGATCTTTATATCCAGATCAAAGATAAGAATGGTGTTTTGACGAATCCATTGAAAATAGCATTTAAAGAAGATTCCAGACCGAAAGTTGCAGATCCAACTCCGACTAACACACCGAATGCATACATCCCGGATGTAAAAGAGAGCATAGTACAGGGACTGGACGAGGCAATTCAGTTCTATCCGAATCAGTTCTATGAATTTACTGTGATCGGTGCAGGAACAACCAACCAGGATCCAAATGAGGGTGATGTGAAGTGGGTTCCGGTTTACTGGAGTACAGCTGCAAACCCAACCCAAAGCCAGATGCATACAGCATGGAAGATTGGTTCCGCCAAGGGAATCAACAAAGACGCTACATACAACCTGTATGTATTCTTCCAGAAATACATCTACACCGGTGGTCAGTGGCAGCAGACAGATACTATTGAATCTGCGGTATATCAGTTTAAATCTGCAAAACTGACACCTACCGGAACTCCGGGAGCAGATGGTTCATATGGCGGCGGTCAGACAGGCTCTAATCCGGACGCAACAATAACAGGAGAGGCATCCGCAACATCCTCCAACGGAGGCAACGGAACCAGATCCAGAAACGCAGTATCAACAGCTGATAACTCACCGGTCGGAACCATGTCCGCACTGGCAGTGGCATCACTTCTTGCAGGTGGATATGTGATCGTGAGAAGAAGAAAAAAAGATATTTAAACGCACAATAGCCAAAGTAGCATAAGAAATAAAAAAATCACCGGTTTTCCGAAAGAACAGGAAAGCTGGTGATTTTATTATAAAGATAAATTTACAGATTCTTTTTCTTATAGATAAACCAGGAAGCTGCAATACTGAATGCAATAAGATAGACTGTCAGGATCAGGATACTGAGGTAATTGACTCCACCGCCGGAAGCAATGGTACGAATCAGATGACTGGTCTGTGACAATGGAAGAGCAGCTACAAAATTCCCAAGAAAGCCCGGGATCTTCTCTGTAGAGAAGAAGGTGTTGCACAAAAAAGCCATTGGCATAATGATATAGTTGGAAAAACGAGGTACATCCGCATGGTTCTTTGCAAGGAAAGAAACCACAACACCGATGGCAGAAAATACAGCACCGTTGAGGAACATCACCAGTAATGACCATCCGTTGAATACAAGACCGGTTCCGATCGGCATAGTCAGAAGAAGAATGATCCCTCCTGCATAAAGCCCACGGAGACTGCCTCCGATGATCTGTCCGGCAATAAACTGCCACAGAGGTGTCGGAGATATCATAACCTGGTCAAAGGCTTTCTCATAAAGACGCTGCACATTCAGATTCTGTGCGATGGCATTAAAGCTTCCGTTCATTGTAGTCAGTGAAACCACACCAGGGATCAGGAAATTCAGATAAGGCTCCCCATGTGAGGAGGTCTGGATCCCCATTCCAAAAACGATCAGATACATCAGTGGCGCGATCATAGCTGCCAGCGTGATCTTATAGAAATCCCTTCGGAACTCCACCCATTTTTCCCATAAAATAGTAAGTATTCCCATGATAATTCATCGTCCATTCTGTTAAATTATAAGATAACTGTGGCTGACGCCGGCTTATCGCTGCATCAGATGCCTGCCTGCGCGCTCCACAAAAACATCCTCCAGAGTTGTCTCCCGAAGGGTGCACTGTCCGTCCAGAGAGGACAGAAAAGAGATGGCCTCTTCCCGGCTGTGGAAGTAGTGGCTTTTTGCACCTTCCGGTGTTTCCTGATCTACGGTGTATTTGCCCAGGCCGTCGATCAGGCCCGATGGAGTATTAATCTCCTCCAGCTTTCCGTGATCCATAAGTGCTACCCGGTTGCAGAGAGACTGTGCCTCTTCCATATAGTGGGTTGTCAGAAGAATGGTCAGATTTTTTCCGTTCAGCTGACGGAGAAGATTCCACATCTGTCGTCTGGATAGCGCGTCCATGCCTGCAGTGGGCTCGTCCAGAAGAAGGATCTCCGGACTTGTGAGAAGTGCCCGGCATACCATAAGCTTTCGTTTCATACCACCGGAAAGCTTCCTTACAGTCCGCTTGCGGAAGGGAAGAAGTCCGCAGAAATCCAGAAGCTCTTCAGTTTTCCGTTTGATCTCTTTTCGTGGCATGAAATAAAGACGGCCCTGATATTCCATGATCTCGTCCATGTTCATATCCTGGCGCATGGAATATTCCTGCGTGATCACGCTGATCTTGCGCTTCAGATCCGGTCGGTTGCGTCCAAGTGTCTGCCCGTCAATGAGGATTTCGCCCTCTGTGGGCAGGAGCAGAGTGGAAAGCAGACTGATCGTGGTAGTCTTTCCGGCACCGTTGGGCCCCAGCAGACCAAAAAATTCGCCGGTTTCTATGCGAAGATCCAGAGAATCCACAGCCGTAAAACTGTCGAATTTTTTTGTGAGATTTTTTGTTTCGATCATCTCTGTTCATTTCCTTTCGTTTGTATGCAAATTTCACTCTATTATACTGGAAAAGAAGAGACATTTCAACAACTCTGAGATGTTCTTTACAGAAAAGGAGCGTTGTGCTATAGTGATACGAAGGAAAAACAGAAAACGGAGAGAAAACCATGAAACACAAGATGAGAACAATAATGCTGCTTCTTCTGGCTATGCTGCTGCTATGCCCTATACAGGTTCTGGCTGCAGATGGAGAGAACGCAGTGAAAACAGATCTGGAGGACGGAGAATATTCCATACAGGTGGAACTGGAAGGCGGAAGCGGAAAGGCCAGCGTTTCTTCCCCCGCACTGATGCTGGTAAAAGAGGGGAAGATGTATGCACGGCTCCAGTGGAGCAGCTCCAACTATGATTACATGATCGTAGATGGGGAAAAATATCTCAATGAGAGTGAGGAAGGCAGAAATTCTGTTTTTACTGTCCCGGTAACTGCCCTGGATGATAAGATGGAAGTGATCGCAGATACACTGGCCATGGGTGCCCCTCATGAGATCGATTATACACTGACCTTTTATGAGGCTTCTATTGGCTCCAAGGGCCAGCTTCCTCAGGAGGCAGCGAAAAGAGTGGTTGCAGTTGCGCTGGTGATCATCATCGGAGGCGGTATCCTGAATTATTTTGTAAACAAAAGGAATCGGTGTTAAACCGGTTCTTTTTTTATGCCCTTTCGCATAATATACATAATAACGAACATGTATAAAGACGGAAGGAAGGGAACATCATGGATACAGTACAGGATAAAACCTACGAAGCAATTTATTATTCACTGTGGGAGGCTGCCAGGCGTTACAGCGGCTTTACGCAGTTTCGGGTGATCGGAAAAAGCCACGATGACCGGATGATCCCTATGCTGGAGATCGGACATGGAGATGCCTGTATTTTCTGTGTGGCCGGCTTTTCCGGAACGGATGGACAGATGACGGACAGGCTTACCAGGATGGCACTGGAGCTTTGCAGGATATATGAATGCAACTGGACCGTGGACGAGCTTTATGAGGTAAAAAAGCTCCTGGATCAGACCAGGCTTTGTATCATACCGGTGGTCAATCCGGATGGATATGAGATCTGCCGGAAGGGCTACAATACTGTGCGAAATCCCATTTTCCGTCAGATGCTGAAAATGCAGGATGTTCCCTGTGATGAATTCGAGGGGAATGCAAGAGGAATGGATACTGCACGGAATTTTCCCACCACCTTCTGCAGCAGAAAAAAGATCCATCAGCAGCCTGCCAGTGAAAATGAGACACGGGCGCTGATCCGGATCTTTCAGGAATACGGAGGACGTGGCCTGCTGGTTTTCTGTGGATATGGGAAAAAGGTGGTTTATTACCGGCGGGATCAGAATTTTTCCACTGGTCAGAGATGCTACCGTCTTGCACGTCACTTAAAAAAATGTACCAGGGGAAAGCTGGAGCAGCTGGCAATAGAACGAGAAGTGCAGAACGGGCGAAGGAGCACAGGCAGGCCGGAACAGTATTACGGAGAAATGATCCGTCAGCCGGCTTTCCGGATCGAATTGCCGGTAAATTCCGGAAATAAAGAAGAGGAAGAACGGGAAATCTGTGATCTGCTGCTCCTTCCATTGGAATATATTTACTCTCTGGTACAGCTGTAAAAAAATCTGGCGTTGTGCGGATGCAGGGTCTGTCAGCTTATGAAAAATAGGGTGGCAGACATACCCGCTGAGAAACCAGTGTCGAATCCTGTCGGACGAATTTGATTGACTTCCGGGGCTGCGAACCCTATAATAACATCATCTGAAACAAATCTTTTTTAACAAATGTTGCAGGAATTCTTCCATCTCTGTATGTGATGAGAGGAACTGTACATCTGAGCATATCTGCTCGAATAATTTCCATTCAGTATTTTTGCTGTATTATCATTTTGATCATGCTTGTCCCCACTTCAAGATCTGCGAGTTTAAGTGATGGGAGCATGTTGCGAACTGCCATATTAACTGCTATACAGGGAGGACTTTTTTATGGCTCAATTTATGTGGAGCAGGTCTCCGCCGGAATTTTTCTGATGTCCGAACACTGTTTCTTTCCCTGCAGAGGGAAGTGATCATCAAATATCGTATATAGAACAGAATACAGGAATGAAAATATTTTTTCGATGTATCGGCAACACGGTTCTTGGGCTGATGCTGGTGACAGCATTGGTACTTTTAATTCCCGGACTTTTCGGGATCCGGCCCTATGTGGTCTATTCCGGTTCCATGGAACCTGAGATTCCAACCGGAGCTGTGGTTTTTACAAAGGAAGGAGAGTTTTCTCCGAAAAAGGGAGATATCATTACTTTTCATAACGGAGATACCGTTGTCACCCACAGAGTGGTAAAAAAAGAAAAGGATATCTTTATCACAAAAGGTGACGCCAACAAGACAGAAGATCCTGTTCCCGCAGAGGCGTCACAGATCATCGGGCGGGTAGTCTTTCACCTGCCTTATCTGGGCTACGTGATCCATTTTCTGAAAGCCCGGATCCCTTTTGCCGCAGTTTGCATTGCGGCATGTCTGTCAGTACTCTTTGATCTGGCATATACCCCAAAAAAGAAAAAAATACAGGGAGGAATTTAATCATGATGAAAAACAGAAAACTGGTAAAAGGAATCGCACTTGCTGCTGTGATCACTGCACTGGCAGCCGGAGGAACAGCGGCATATCTTACGGATTTTGAAACGGCAACCAACAGCTTTACCGTAGGAAAAGTGGATATCGACCTGGATGAGCCTAACTGGAAACCGGAGGACAATACAGATCTGGTTCCTACTCAGGTGATCCGGAAGGACCCCTATGTATCAAATAAAGGAGTAAATGAAGCATTTGTATATCTGGAAGTTTCTGTTCCGGTCCGAAATGTGATCACGGCAGCCAAGGATGGCACCAGGAATGCGCTTGCAAAAACAGAGCTGTTCAGCTTCACCAAAAACAAGGACTGGACACAGCTGGAGCGGACCGAAGTGGGGCAGAATATGGTCTATACCTATGCATATAATCACATCCTGAAGCCGGGAACAAAGACAACAACTCTTTTTGATACAGTAACCTTTGCCAATATCATCGAAGGTCAGCTGGATACACAGCAGATCGATATGCCGGTACGGGCTTATGCGATCCAGGCTACCAATACCGGTGATGACAAGACTACGGTTCTGGAGCAGGCAACTGCTGCTTACCAGAAATATGTAAATCAGAATAAAGGACAGGCCGGTGGTGTCACGAAATGAATAGATTAAAAAGACCCGCTTTTTTTCTCCTGACAACAGGGCTCCTGTGTGCAGCAGGGACTGCGGCGTATTTTTCAGATTTCGAAAAAAAGATAAATTCTGCTGCTGTGGGGTATGTGACAACGGAGATCGAGGAGGATTTTCCGGATCCTACACCTACGCCTATGGAGAATGGTCCGTCCTACAGAAAAGAGATCCGGATCGGGAATTTTTCCGGCAGTGTGAAAGGGTTCCAGGCAGACTGCTATGTGAGGATGTCCCTTTCCTACTCCAATGACGATATCGGCAGAGGCGTAAAATTAACAGGTCTGGATACGGCAAACTGGGTGTATAACAGTCAGGACGGCTATTATTACTACCGCAAAAAGATATCCGAGGGAGAAAAAACAGCTCCTCTGTGTACCGGATTTCAGATTGATCCCCAGAAGATCGATGATACTTACAGGGACAGCATTAAAGATTTTGAGATCAATGTTTATGAGGAAGCTGTACAGGCAGAAGGATTTTCAGATTATGAAAGTGCGTGGAGGTATTTTTCATATCCGGTTTCTGCTCAGGCAGAAAGGAGGGGAAATGCTTGAAGAAACACCTTAAAGTCCTGCTGGCAGGTGCTGTTATAGCAGGCAGTATCCTGGCGTGCACGGCTGCTTATGCCAGATTTTCAGATTCCGTGACAGTGACCAATCACATAGCAGTGGGAGATATCAATATTTCTCTCAGGGAACTGGAAAAAAAGGACGGCAGAGAAATGAAATATCAGGATCGCCGGATCGTTCTTCCGGGAGATGAGATATCCAAGATCCCCAGGATCACCAATCATTCAGAGCCATGCTGGGTAAGGGTGAAGATCTCTTATACAGATGATCTGGAAGGTTTGGATGGTCTGGATGACAGGAATCTTACAGGAATGTCACCGAGATGGATCCGGAAGGGAGAGTATTTTTATTATACCAGGAAGCTGGAACAGGGAGACAGCGTGGATATTTTTACCGGTGTGACTGTACCATCCCAATGGGATGAATCCTACCAGGATAAGAAGCTGGGGATCACCATCGTGGCAGATGCTGTCCAGGCGGCAAATTTTGCACCGGATTTCCGTGCCATGTCACCCTGGGGAAATCAGAAGATCTTAAGATGTATCCACGATACCGATGGTCTTGTGGTTCAGAAAAAAAGTCCGGTGGATCTGAAGGTGAAGTTTGAAGGAAACGCGCACAAACTGATCGCAGCTCCGGAAGACTTTTTTTCCGGATTTTCAACGGCAATGCCGGGAGATGTTTTTCATGATTCTGTAGAGATCAGTAACACAACGGAGCATGCTGCAGAGATATTCTTCCGCACATCACCGGAATGTAAATCGGTAAAGGATCAGGAATTTCTGAAAAAGCTGAAGCTGGTGATCACCATGAATCATAAAAAGCTGTATTCCGGGGATCTTTTGGCTGTGTCTCTCAATAAAGCCGTGTCCCTGGGGGAATTTTCCAGTGGAGAAAAAGGAAACATGAGATTTGAAGTTACGGTTCCGGCAGAGCTGGATAATTTATATGCTCTTCGGGCAGCAGACGTGAAATGGATCTTTTCTGTGGAGGAGGATCAGGAGACGTTGGAAACCAGTTCCGTCCCACGCCGGAATGACAGGAAAGAAGCCACAGAAAGAGCTTCCGGAAATAACAGTTCTTCGGTAAGGACAACACCAGTGAAGACCGGAGATGAATCTCCTGTGCTCCTGTTTGCACTGATGGCTGGTATGGCGTTGCTTACCTGCAGTCTGACGCTATGGAAAGGAGGACGAAAAAATTGAAAAGAAGAATGATCGGTGCATGGATGGCATTGATGATCACAGCTTCTTCTCTTGTGGTTTCGGCCAGTCCTGCAGCAGATATGAGTTCGGTATCAGCAGATCCGCAGCAGGAACAGGCAGAACCGGAGAAAGAAGAGGAGGCCCCGGATATTCCGGCGACGTCTCAGCCTGGGGAGGCCGAGATGCTGGTTCCGACAGCCTTGCCTGAACAGGAAACGGTGGAGGAAGCTTTTGAAGAAGGTGAAGATAATGCTGAAAATACTGACAGTGATGAGCTGACCGAACCGGAAGTTGCTTCAGAAGAAGGAGAAAATATAGCTCTGACAGAAACACCGGAGCAGGCGGAAGATCCGGGATTTATCGTTTTTACGGAAGAAAATGCAGAAATCCTCACAGCGGAAAGCGAAGAGGATCAAAAACTGATCCAGGAGATTGAAAACGGAGAGATCATTGCCCTTTCTGCAGCACTTCCGGGGAAGATCCTGGAAGCAGGCAGTGCGGAAGTGATTTCAGAGGGAGAGGATTCCCTTGCAGTTACAGCACTTTCCCCGTCCCAGTATTATCTGGACAGCTGGACCAGGGTTTACTGCGATGAGATCTGGACAGCTGCCAATGATTTTCTTGGTCCCGGAAATAAAACCCGTATGGGATGTACGTATCGTTCTGTACATTATATCGATGATACAGGAGAGGAGAAGGTTTCACCTCTGTATTGCCTGAAAGCGACCCAGGATGGGCTGGACAGTATGACACTGAAGAATGAGGCAGTAAAAGCACTGACTAATTCTGTGATCCAAAAGCTTTTGTACTTTGGTTACGGAGGACCGGGGGATCTGGGGACCGGATATGACCCCTCCTGCAGTCACATAGACTGGTCAAAATGGCAGAACCGTTATGTATTCACGCATATTGCATTGTCAAAGGTATACTTTAATGACTGTGGATATGCCACAGCAGCAGAAGTAGAACATACAGGGATAAACCGCCTGATCGATAAGATCCAAACATTGACGATCCCTGCAAGAAACAAGGCAGCCGTTTATGTTTCCGAAGATGGTTCCTGGTCGGCAGCATCCGGAAAGACGATCCCCTTAAGTGTATTCCGAAGCAGACCAGCAGGTTTTCCCTTTGTTCCGGACAGTATGAAGGACGGATTTCAGATGAGTACTCTTATGAAAGTGACAGACGGAGCAAAAGCAGGAAATGGGATCACCATTACCAGAGGAGCTGCAGAAAAATGGCAGCTTGCCTACTGGACAAGTGCAGCGGAGTATAATTCTCACAAATCCAATCCCAAAATGATGTCGGGAACAAGCCTGAACCTGAAGGATGGAGCATACTTTTTTCTGATCTTTCCGTTAAATGCATCTGCTACAAAGAAGTTTTCCTGCAAAATGCTGCTTCAGCCGGTTTCCTATATCTTGGTTGACGGAAGTGCACAGGCAGGAAAAGATGGAGTACAGGATTTTGGCGCTTACGTATATCAGGGAACAAGAGGAAGCCTTTCGTTTTCAGTAAAGCCATCGGTTTACGGCAATGCAAAGCTGGTCAAGAAGGAACCCAACACGGGAAAACTGATCCAGGGAGCGCAGTACGGACTGTTTGCAGCAGAAGCTCTGACCTCCGGATACCGGACTATGTACAGTAAGGATCAGAAGGTTTCATCCGGAACAACAAACGCCAGTGGAGAGATCCTTTTTTCAAAGCTGCTTCCCGGAAAATATTATGTGAAGGAAACTAAAACCGCTGCCGGATACAAGCTGAACACCGTTATCAAAAATCTTACAGTAACCGGTGGAAAGACAACAACCGTCAACGTAACGGATATCATGGATATCAGTGGAACAGTATCCATCAGAAAGAAAGATGGAAATACCGGTGATCCACTGGCAGGAGCTGAATTTACCCTGTATCAGTGGAGTAAAAAAAGCAAAAGCTATGTAACCTTAAAAAAACTGACTTATGATGGACAGAAACGTATCTATAACTCCGAGAAATTTAATTATACCGAAGACAATCAGGGAAAATTCCGTGTACGGGAGACAAAAGCTCCACCCAATTACACCGGAAACTGGCAGAAAAATTTTACGTTGGAAAAGCCGGGAGAAAAGCAGGAATTTCTGTTTGAAGCAGTGAACTATCAGAACGAAAAACGAAGGATAGAGGTTCGTAAGATCGATGCGAAGACCGGTGAGGTCCTGAAGGGTGCGGAGTTTACACTTTATGAATACAGCGCAGCCAAAAAAGCCTATAAAGAAAAAGGAACACTCCTGAATTATGATAGCTCAAGTGAGCTTTATGTAAGCGGTGAACTTTTAAAGACCTCGGATAATGAGGGAAAATATAAGATCATGGAAACAAAGACTCCGCCCGGATATACAGGAAGCTGGGAAGAAGAAGTAAATATCACAGACAAGGATGCCCGCCTTTCCTTTGAAGTTGTCAATGAAAAGGAAAAGGAATATACAGGAGTGATCCGACTGAGAAAAACAGACATTTATACCGGGGAAGTTCTGGAAGATGCTGAATTTACTGTGCTTCAGTGGAACAGAGAGAACCAGACTTACCAGGATGACCTGGGCGGGCAGAGTATCCTGAAGTTTGACGTAGAAACCGGATGGTACTCTACTGAAGAGCTGGTGCTTACAGATGCCAATCAGGGAAGGTTCAAAGTAGTGGAAACAAAAAATCCGGAGAACTATACAGGCAAATATGAAAAGGAGGTAATCTTCCAGAAAAAAGCAAATACAGATACGGATACTGTGGATCTGAAAGCAGAGAATACTCCGGTAACACTTCCGCTGGGAAATATCACCATCGTAAAAAAGATCAAAGAGGAGGATATTACCTGGGCTCATGGAAATCCAACCTTTTCCTTTGTGGCAGAAGGTACGGATCTATCCGGAAATCCTCACAGATATGAGGATTATGTGACCTTTACCAGAGGAAGCTATGAAACTGATAAAAATGGATATGCAACATTATCGGTCACTCTCAGGAATATCCCGCTGGGGCAGTATACGGTCTGGGAAAAACCGGTACTACGCTATTATCTGAAAGAGGTATGGGCAAATACAGAGAATGTCCGCATCATAAAAGGCGCTGCACCTGCATATGGTACAGATCCCCGGAAGATTGCTTCCGGTACGGCTGCTCTGACAATGCAAAACAAAAATGCATCGCTGACTTTTGTAAATGAGAAATCCAGATATGATCGATATTCCCATAATGACAGCATAAAAAATACCATACCCGTATCATTTTCCTGAAAAATGCAGAGGGGCAGGAGTAATCCTGCCCTCAGCTGCGTATTTTATATAGTAAAAAACAAACTGTAAAAAGAAATAAAAAAACTACATATATACCCAAAGATATGGTATACTTTTTTACAAATACTGTGAACTCAAGAACTCTCTGGGAGGTCGATGATGAAAACAGACGAAAAAAATCCCGTTTTTGATATTCGGGATACATTGGAAAAATACGCTTGCATTTATCGAAATACTACACTGAAGATTTTTCAGTACTGTCAGGAGACGGACACATATGAACGTCTGGATGAATACCTGAGACCTGTAAAAAATATTACGGATTTTAAGAACAGTGGACAGAAATACAGCAATGTTTATAAAGACGACTGGAAGTTTCTGACGGATTTTCTGACATCCCGGGAAGGCGGGACGATAGAAGTTCGGTGTATCAATAAAGACGGTAATGCGGGTCTTATGACAGTACGGGGATTTATAGCACAGGACAAAAATACTGGATATCATTATTTTATAGGAAGCTCCAGAGATATCACCAGGGAGAAGCTACAGGAAGAATTTCTTGAGGAACGTGCCCAAAAAGATCCTCTGACCGGACTGTATAACCGCTTTTTCGGAAAAGAACTGATCGATGAATACCTTGCATCCAGAAATCCCTATGCAGGATGCGGGATGATGGTGCTTGATGTGGATTATTTTAAAAATGTAAATGATACTTACGGACATATGTTCGGTGATGAAGTCCTGAAACGTTTTGCAGAGCTGTTTGTGGCTTTGTTCGACATCAATGATGTGATCATGCGTCTGGGTGGCGATGAATTTGTGATCTTTTTGAAGGACATCGGACATGCCACTATCATGAAAAAGGCAGGAAAGCTGATCCGGGAAGTGCAGAAACTCAAATTTCCCGGAACCACATATCTGGCAACTTGCAGTGTAGGGATCTGCTTTCTTCCGGAAAATGTTTCCGGATATACATATCAGCAGCTCTTTGAAAATGCAGACTGGGCACTTTACCAGGCAAAGAAAAATGGAAAAAACCGCTATGCTTTCTGTGATAATCTGAGACATTTTGAGGATAAGACAGAGAAAAAGCAGGAATTATATGAGGGTGTTGAGATAGATGCCAGATATCTTCATAATGATATTGTTTCTACTGCATTTGAAATATTTGAAAAAATGAGCAGCTTTCAGACTGCTATTGAACTTCTGATGAAAGTGATCGGTCTGAAATTCCGACTTAACCGGATCACAATCCTGCGTACTGAAGTGGCAGAGCAGAAAACAGACCGGATTTTTCAATGGGTTTCGGAAGAGGACTACAGACTTTTGATAGATGAGATCCATTTTTTAAAAAGTGATTTTATCACATTATTTCGCCATAACGATGAATATGGTACTGTGGTCCTTCAGGAGAGCGATCTGGCTGATTATTCGGAACAGGGAAGAAAGAATGTGTTACAAGGTGGAGCAAAAACCGTAGTCTGTGCTGCCATGTACTGTGAAGGAAGCTATACAGGAACTATTGTATATGTGACCTGCCGGGAAAAAAGACTCTGGTCCAGAGAAGACCGTAAACTGCTGGGAGAAGTTACCAAGATCATTTCCGCGCATTATGCCAAGAACCAGGCATTTAACAGTGTTTATCGTGGCATTGCTGCAGAATCCGGATGGGATCAGCTTACCGGATTGTCTTCTTTTTCAAGATTTCGAGAAGATGTGGAGAAAATGCTGATCGGAGGTTACGGTCCGGGACATGCAGTGATATATACCGATTTTGAAAAATTTAAACGTATCAATGCAAAATACGGATACCGTGTGGGAGATCAGATCCTGCGGCAGTTTTCCGAGTATGTGATAAGCGTTCTAAAAACAGATATGGATACATATTTTACCAGGGCGATCTCTGATCATTTTATCCTCTTCACTCCCTATGATATGGATGGTGATCCGGAAACATTTGCTTTAAAGATTAATCAGGAATTCTTACGGCAGATGAAAGAGAAATACCCGGATATGAAGCTCTGTGTCCGCACGGGGATCTATCTGATCACCAAAGAATGTGCCAATGCATCTGAGGCAATCGATGCAGCGAATTATGCAAGAAAATATGCTGCTGAAAACTGCGAAACAGGTGTTAAGCTGTATGACGAAGAACTGAAAAAGCAAAGCGATGCAGAGTGAAAGATACAGGAATACGGACCGGAATCCATGATTTTTCAGAATTTCAGGAATAATCTTTCAGGAAAGCTTTTACAATAGAACAGAGATGTTTGCGGCAGGAGTGAGCTTATGAACAGAAGTGTTCCGGAAAGCCTTTTAATCGGTATCTTAGTCTTATGCCTGGCTCTGACACCTGTTGGTGTCAGGGGAGAAACTGAGGATAGCAGAAAAGCACAGCAGCTGATCGAAGCGCCGGGTGCAGTCCTTATGGAAAAAGAAACCGGTACAGTGATCTATTCCAGGGATCCTGACACCCGAAGAAGCCCGGCCAGTATTACAAAGATCATGACGCTGATCCTGATCTTTGATGCTATCCGTGAGGGAACACTGCATTTGGAGGATACCATTACCACCAGTGCCTATGCCAGATCCATGGGAGGGTCGCAGGTATTTCTGGAAGAGGGAGAGACACAGAATGCGGAAACCATGATCAAATGTATTGTGATCGCTTCCGGAAATGACGCCAGTGTAGCCATGGCAGAGCATGTTGCGGGAACAGAACAGGCCTTTGTGGAGAGGATGAACGAGCGGGCGAATGATCTTGGAATGAAAAATACTCATTTTGTGGATTGCTGTGGGCTGACGGAATCACAGGAGCATTATACAACGCCCTATGACATAGCACTTATGAGCAGGGAGCTCATAAGCAGATATCCGGAAGTTCTTACATATTCATCTGTCTGGATGGAGGATATCACACACGTTACCAGAAAAGGTTCCTCAAAATTCACACTGACCAACACCAATAAACTGCTGCGCAGCTATGAGGGGTGTATGGGACTTAAAACAGGCAGCACCAGTATTGCAAAATACTGTCTCAGTGCTGTGGCAGAACGAAACGGGATCACATTGATCGCCTCCGTGATGGCCGCACCGGACCCGAAAACAAGATTCCGGGATGCAGCAGCTCTTTTAAATTACGGCTTTTCTAAGTGCACATTGTATCTGGATGATGCTCTGGAGCCACTGAAACCTATGAAGCTCCGCAAAGGAGTCAAAGCGCAGGTTCCGCTTGTATATAGAGGGAAATTCCGATATATCAGCACAGATGGCACGAAACCTGACAATGTTAAGAAAAAATTGATCCTTCCCAAAGAACAAAGTGCGCCGGTGAAAAAAGGACAGAAAGCAGGGGCACAGGAATACTATCAGGATGGGAAAAAGATCGGCAGTCTGGATATCCTGTACGGGGAAACAATAAAAAAGGCCGGATACCATGACTGGCTGGAAAGAACCTGTCAGGCATTTCTTTTGTGATGCCTGCAACATATTTTGACAAAAAGGGCAGACTGGATGTATAATACAACGGATTGAAGAAATAACAGAACAGGGAAGGGATTTTGGATGAAAGAGATCAGAACAGAAGATGCAGTGGGCCACATTCTGTGCCATGATATCACGCAGATCATAAAAGATGAGAAAAAAGGCGTTCTTTTCAAAAAAGGGCATGTAGTGAAAGAAGAGGATATACCACTGCTGCTCTCTGTAGGAAAAGAACACCTTTTTGTGTGGGAGAAAAAACCGGGGATCCTTCACGAAAATGAAGCTGCAGAGATCCTTTACAAAATCTGTGCCGGAAATTCTTCCAAAGTACATGGAACTGAGATCAAAGAAGGTAAGATCGAGGTGGTATCAAAAATCGATGGTATTCTGAAAATACGTCGTGATGCACTTGTGGCTGTGAATTCTCTGGGAGAAATGATGATCGCTTCCAGACATGGAGATTTTCCGATAAAGAAAGGTGATAAGGTTGCAGGAACCAGGATCATTCCGCTTGTGATCGAGAAAGAGAAAATGGATGCAGCAGAGAAGGCAGCAGGAAGTCTTCCGATCTTTGACATTCTCCCTTACCAGCAGAAAAAAGTAGGAATCGTCACAACCGGAAGTGAGATCAAAAAAGGACTGATCCGGGATACCTTCACACCGGTACTCCGGGAAAAGCTTTCTGAGTTTCCGACAGAAGTGACAGGCCAGGTGATGCCGGGAGATGATAAGGAAGAGATCACAAAGGCAATTCTTTCTTTCGCAGATGCAGGAGCCGATCTGATCATCTGTACCGGCGGAATGAGTGTGGATCCCGATGATCGTACTCCGGGCGGGATCCATGACACCGGAGCAAAGATCGTAACCTATGGAGCACCTGTACTTCCAGGAGCTATGCTGCTTGTGGCATATCTTGAGCGGAACGGAAGATCCATACCGGTACTTGGACTTCCGGGCTGCGTCATGTACGCAAAAAGAACGGTATTTGATCTGATCCTGCCCAGAGTAATGGCGGATGATGAGATCAAGGCAGAGGAGATAGCCAGGCTGGGAGAAGGCGGACTTTGTCTGAACTGTCCGGTTTGTACTTTCCCAAACTGTGGATTTGGAAAATAATATGAAAAAATTCAGAATCAAACAATATGAGATCCATACGGACAAGATCCATGCTCCACAGGGCGTGAGGATGATCCTTCTTGCAGATCTTCACGGGATATCCTACGGAAAAGACAATATCCGGCTGACAGAGACGATCCGAAAGCTTGCCCCGGACGTGATCCTTTCTGCCGGCGACATGGCTGTACGCACAGAAACGAATACTCTGGTAACTGCATGTAAGCTGCTGACAGAGCTTGCCGGAGATTTTCCCGTGTATTATGCACTTGGCAATCATGAATATAAAATGTTCCTTTCCGAAGAATACCGGCCATATTATGCAAAATACGAAAGAGCACTGAAAAAAGCCGGTGTGCATATTTTAAGGAACGGACGTGAAGATATGGTCCTGCAGGGAGAACACTTCTGTTTCTGGGGATTGGAGCTTCCCATCGAATATTATCACAAACCAAGATCACCGAAGCTGAAAAAAGAAGTGATGGAAGAAATGATCGGAAAACCTGAAGATAAAGGGATGCAGATCCTGCTGGCACATAATCCGAAATACGGAAAAACCTATTTTGAATGGGGTGCTGATCTGATCCTGTCCGGACATTATCACGGAGGCGTTGTCCGCCTCAGTGAACATTACGGTCTTTCATCTCCTCAATATCTGCTTCTTCCGCCGTTTTGCTGCGGAGACTTTCACAAAGGTGATCAGCATATGATCGTAAGTGCCGGACTTGGAGAACATACCATCCCCCTTCGGATCCATAATCCAAGGGAACTGCTGGTAATCGATATAAAACCTTCCGAAAAAACGAAATGAGGAAACCCTATGGCATTATCTGTTAAGCTGAATGTATTTGAAGGCCCTCTGGATCTTCTGCTTCACCTGATCGACAAAAACAAGATCGATATCTATGATATTCCTATTGTGGAGATCACAGATCAGTATATGGAATATCTGCATTCCATGGAAAAAGAAGATCTGGGAATCATGAGCGAATTTCTTGTCATGGCAGCTACTCTTCTGGATATCAAATGCAAAATGCTTCTTCCGAAAGAAGTGAATGAGGAAGGAGAAGAGGAGGACCCCAGAGCAGAGCTTGTGCAGAAGCTGCTGGAATATAAGATGTACAAATATATGTCCTATGAATTACGGGACAGGCTTGGAGATGCGGCAGGGGTTTATTACCGAAAACAGGATCTTCCGGAAGAAGTGCTGCAGTATACTCCGCCGTCTGATCCCCAGGAACTTCTCCGGGGTCTGACACTGGAGCGGATGAGTGCGATCTATCAGGCATTGATCCGCAGACAGGAAGATAAGATCGATCCGATCCGAAGTAAATTCGGAAGGATTGAAAAAGAGGAAATATCACTTTCTGATAAATTGCTGGAAATGAAGGAATATGCAAAAGCTCACCGGAAATTCAGCTTTCGCAGGCTGATGGAAAATCAGCATTCCAAAATACAGCTGATCGTGACATTTCTGGCAATTCTGGAACTGATGAAAATGGGACATGTTCATGCAGAACAGGAAGATCTTTTTGATGATATTCATGTGGAAGTTATCACGGATCCGGACACATGGAAGAATCTGACAGAGTTTGCAGATGAATAATATAGTAGGAATGAGGACAATAAGTGGAAATCAAACGAATTGAAGGAGAAATCGAAGCCATCCTGTTTGCAATGGGAGAAGCTGTGGAATTACCCCGTATTGCCAGAGCGATCCGCCAGGATCCGACAACAACGGAAAATATCATTCGAAATATGATGATCCGTTATCAGGAAGAAGAGCGGGGGATCCAGATCATAGAGCTCGAAAACTCCTTTCAGCTTTGTACAAAAAAAGAATACTATGATTCTCTTATCCGGATCGCAGCGCAGCCAAAGAAACCCACGCTGACAGATGTTATGCTTGAGACCCTTTCGATCATTGCCTACAAACAGCCCGTTACAAAAGCAGAAATCGAAAAGATCCGAGGGGTAAAATGTGATCATGCCATCAATAAGCTGATGGATTATGATCTGGTGAGAGAACTTGGACGTCTGGATGCTCCGGGTCGCCCGATCCTCCTGGGAACCACCGAAGAATTTCTGCGTTGCTTTGGTGTCCAGGGGCTGGAAGATCTTCCGGAAATGGATCCGGTCCAGCTGGAGGATTTCAAGGCGGAAGCAGAGGAAGAGATCCAGCTGAAGCTGGACGTATAACAAATAACACGGACAGATGTCGGTTTGCCGGGACCTGCCGGACAGATCAGGAAACAGAAGAGGAGTGACAAAAATGCCCACAACATACGCACATGATCTTTTTGGAAAAAGGGTTTACCGGAAACTTTCCGCAAAATTACAGCATCTGATTCGAAGCAACGGAAATCTGTACCGGATCGGACAGCATGGTCCGGATATCCTGTTTTATTATTTTATATCCAAAAATCCGGTGACACAGTACGGAGTGCAGATGCACGGACGGAAAGCAAGAGAATTCTTTGAAAAGGGAATGGCGAAGGTCCGGGAGGAAAAAAATCCTGCACTGATGGCCTACCTGCTGGGGTTCGGATGTCATTATATCCTGGATTCTACTTGTCATCCTTACGTCAATCAGGTAGCTGCCGAAGGGAAAGTCTCACATACGCTCTTTGAGAAGGAATTTGATCGTATGCTGATGTATGAAACCGGCAAAGATCCATTGCGTTTTTATCCGTCTCATGGGATCCGTGCCAGTTTTCTCAGTGCATGGACGATCCACCAGGTATTGCCGGCAATCCGTACCTGGAACATTTATCTGTCATTGAAAATGATGAAGATATTCACCTGTATTTTGGTATGTGACGATGGAGGAAGGAAGAGACGCCTTTCGGAACATGCCCTTTCCCCCGCAGGAAAAAAGAGATCTGCGTTTATTACCGATTTTTTTATGAGCCCGGAGCCGGAGATCGACTGCAAAGATGAGCTTCTTAAGCTGGACAGTCTGATGGAAGAGGCACTTGCCAAGGCACCGGATATGTTGGAAGAGCTTGCTTTACTTGCAGTCAGGCCAGGACATCTTTCTGACAGATGGGATCTGACTTTTAACGGATGATCGATCCCGGCAGACAATAGATACAAGTGATATCCGAATGCTATCTCCGCATAAAATTAAATATAACGGTTACTGTAAACAGTTATATGAATGGTGTACGGGGTGATGCATTATGAGCAAACGGCGTATGGCCGCTGTCGTGCTGATGACAGCGGTCCTTATTATTTGTCAGATCTTTCCGATAAAGGCGGCAGATGACGAAAATCTATATGCACTTTCTGCAGTTCTCATGGATGGGGAGACCGGCCGCGTGCTGTACGGAAAAGAAGCCTACAAAGGACGGCCAAATGCCAGTACAACAAAGGTAATGACCTGTATTCTTGCTTTGGAGCTGGCAAAGGGAGATGATTACGTGCAGGTTTCCGGGAATGCGGCATCTCAGCCACAGACACGTCTTGGCATGCGGGAAGGACAGCAGTTTTATCTGGAGGATCTTCTCTATTCACTGATGCTGAAAAGTCATAATGATTCCGCTGTGGCGATCGCGGAACATATCAGCGGCTCCGTTGAAGCTTTTGCAGAGAAGATGAATGAAAAAGCAAAAGAGCTGGGATGTAAAGACACACATTTTGTTACACCTAATGGTCTGGATGGAGAAGATGAAGGCGGTATCCATCATACAACAGCCCGGGATCTTGCCCTGATCATGGCGTATGCAATAAAAAATGCAACATTTGTCCATATCACCCAGACAAGAGATTATACTTTCACGGATATCTCAGGAAAAAAGCATTATTCGGTACATAATACCAATGCTTTCCTGGATATGGAAACAGGAGTGATCTCCGGAAAAACAGGATTTACAGGAAATGCCGGATATTGTTATGTCTGCGCAGTCCGACAGGACGAGCGATTATTTATCGTGGCTCTTCTGGGATGCGGATGGCCTGGAAATAAAAATTACAAATGGATCGATACCAGGAAGCTTCTGTCTTATGGCAGGGAAAACTATCATTATTCAATGCTGCCGGAGCTTCCGCAGCTGCCGGAGATCCCGGTAACAGAAGCAGCACCGGGAAAAGAAGATCCATATCCGCAAAAGTCCGATCGTTCAGGATATCCTCCAAAACAGGTCATGCTGAAAATACACGCAGTACTTTCTGAAAAAGATCGTGAGAAAAGATATCTTCTGAAAAAAACAGAAACGATCACATGGGAAACGGAGCTTCCGGATAAGCTCCCGGCACCAATACAGAAAAACCAGAAGATCGGTACACTCCATGCAAAGCTCAACGGAAAAGAACTCCTTTCCTGCCTTGTAACCGCCGATGACAAAATCGACAGAATTACCTATAAATGGTATGTGGATAAAGTATTTGAGGATTATTTCCATTAATTTAGCGACCCCTGGCATATGTCAGGGGTTAATTTTTTAACGTTCGTGACGAAAAGTATTGAATTTTCTGCAAAAAAAAGGTACAATTATACTCGGCTGAATTTTTGGTTATATTAATAAAAAAATGGAGGGCATAGTATAATGAGTAATGCGACACAAAGCGTAGCGGCCGCAAGGATTGATTCCCTGCTTGACGCCAACAGTTTTGTTGAGATCGGACAGGCTGTCACAGCCAGAGCTACGGATTTCAACATGACTGAAAAAAAAGCACCTTCAGACGGTGTGATCACCGGATATGGTGTGATTGACGGCAGTCTGGTGTATGTATACAGCCAGGATGCATCTGTACTGAACGGAACAGTTGGTGAGATGCATGCCAAAAAGATCGCCAAAATTTATGATCTCGCTCTGAAAGTTGGAGCACCTGTTATCGGTCTTGTAGACTGTGCGGGACTTCGTCTTCAGGAGGCTACCGATGCACTTGAGGCATTTGGTGAGATCTATCTGAAACAGACACTGGCATCCGGTGTTATTCCACAGATCACTGCTGTTTTCGGAACATGCGGCGGTGGAATGGCAGTTGTACCGGCTCTTACAGACTTTACATTTGTAGAGGAGAAGAAGGGCAGACTGTTTGTAAACACTCCTAATGCACTGGAAGGAAACAGAGTGGAAAAATGCGATTCAGCTTCCGCACAGTTCCAGAGTGAGGAGACAGGACTTGTTGACGGCATCGGAACAGAAGAGGAGATCCTCGGACAGATCCGCACACTGATCAGCATGCTTCCGGAAAATAATGAAGACAATGACAGCTTCAAGGAATGCACAGATGACCTGAACAGAGTATGTGATGATATCGCAGGCTGCACAGGCGACACAGCTATTGCGCTGTCAAGAATCGCTGATAATGGTGAGTTTTTTGAAACAAAGGCAGCTTACGGCCAGGATGTCGTAACAGGCTTCCTTCGTCTGAACGGTGCTACTGTTGGCGCTGTTGCAAACAGAAGTGAATCTTACGATGCTGATGGCAATAAGACAGAGATTTCCGACGGAACTCTTTCTGCAAGAGGTGCAAGAAAAGCAGCAGACTTCGTAAAATTCTGTGATGCTTTTGAGATTCCGGTACTTACTCTTACTAATGTAACAGGATTTAAAGCTACACTCTGCAATGAGAAGATGATGGCTAAATCTGTAGGTGAGATGGTACATGCTTTTGCATCTGCAACTGTACCGAAGGTAAATATTGTAATTGGTAAAGCATACGGAACTGCATACGTTGCCATGAACAGCAAATCTGTCGGAGCAGATATGGTTTATGCATGGGATACAGCTGAGATCGGTATGATGGATGCTTCCCTTGCAGCAAAGATCATGTATGAGGGAGCTGACGCTTCTACACTGAATGAGAAGGCAGCTGAGTACAAAGAACTCCAGAACGGTATCGCATCTGCAGCAGCAAGAGGATATGTGGATACTGTGATCAAAGCAGAAGATACAAGAAAATATGTAATCGGTGCTTTTGAGATGCTGTTCACAAAAAGGGAAGACCGTCCATCCAAAAAGCATGGAACAGTCTAAGTGAGGTGAGCGTATGAGACAGTTTTATAAAAAGATCTCTTCTGTCTGCATGGCACTTCTTTGCGTGGCAGCACTTCTGATCGGATGCACAGCTACTGCATGGGCTGCTGATGAGATTGATGATTCTGTAAAGAGTCAGCTTGTCACAACAACCAAGGGCCTGACGGATGCGATCATCGCAATGTCTGAGGATGATATCCAGGGATATCTGGAATCAGAGGATGCTTTCACACAGAGTGCTGCAAGTGCATGGGACGGCTCCAGAGAAGAGCTTGGTGAGAAAAAAGGTGATATCAATGAGAAAGATATCACAGTGGAGTATTCCGATGATCAGTATACTGTTGTTGTTCCGGTATCCTTCGAGAAAAACAAAGCGAATTTCACTTATGTATTTGATAAATCAGGAACCCCGACTTCTCTTACAGTTGATGTGAATTATACACTGGCACAGAACATGGAGAAGGCAGCCATGAACACAGTGATGGGGCTTGGAACCGTATTTGTGATCCTGGTATTCCTGATCTTCGTGATCTCTCTTTTCAAATATATTCCCGGACTTGTGGAAGGAAAGAAAAAAGAGAGCGCACCGGCTCCGGCAGCCGCAGCTCCGGCGCCAGTTGTTGCAGCACCAGTTGCTGAGCCTGCTGTTGAGGATGTAACAGATGATGGTGAGCTTATTGCCGTGATCGCTGCAGCAATCGCTGCTTCTGAAGGCAAGACAAGCACAGACGGATTTGTGGTACGTTCCATCCGCAAAGTCAACCGCAGAAAAAGATAATCATTATTTAGGAGGATTTTAAAATGAAGAGTTATACAATTACTGTTAACGGAACAGCATATGAAGTTACTGTAGAAGAGAACGGAAACGCAGCAGCTCCAGTTGCAGCAGCACCAAAAGCAGCAGCTCCGGCTCCTAAGGCAGCTCCTGCAGCAGCACCAAAGGCAGCAGCTCCGGCAGCAGGCGCAGGTTCTGTTAAGGTTTCCGCAGCGGTTCCTGGAAAAGTTGTAAAAATCGTTGCATCTGTTGGACAGAGCGTAAAAGCTGGTGACAGCGTAGTGATCGTTGAGTCCATGAAGATGGAGATCCCGGTTGTTGCTCCTCAGGACGGAACGATCGCCAGCATCGATGTTGCAGAGGGTGCTGCCGTTGAAAATGGAGATACTCTTGCAACAATGAACTAAACAGGAGGTAGACAAATGTCTTATGTAACAAATACCCTGTCAAACCTGATCCATCAGACAGCATTTTTCAACCTTACCTGGGGAAACTACCTGATGATCGCAGTGGCATGTGTGTTCTTATATCTTGCCATTAAACATGGTTTTGAGCCGCTGCTGTTGGTTCCAATCGCTTTTGGTATGCTTCTGGTAAATATTTATCCGGACATTATGCTGAGCATTGAGGATTCATCCAATGGCGTTGGCGGACTTCTTCATTATTTTTACTTAATGGATGAGTGGAGTATTCTTCCTTCACTGATCTTCCTGGGTGTCGGTGCGATGACAGACTTCGGTCCGCTGATCGCAAACCCGATCAGCTTCCTGATGGGAGCAGCTGCACAGCTTGGTATTTACCTTGCATACTTCCTTGCAATTTTCCTTGGATTTAATGGTAAAGCAGCAGCAGCGATCTCTATCATTGGTGGTGCTGACGGCCCGACTTCCATTTTCCTTGCAGGTAAGCTTGGACAGTCTTCTCTTATGGGACCGATCGCAGTGGCAGCATATTCCTATATGTCCCTGGTACCGATCATCCAGCCTCCGATCATGAAGGCGTTCACAACAGAGGAAGAGCGTAAGATCAAAATGGCGCAGCTCCGTCCTGTTACAAAACTTGAGAAGATCCTTTTCCCGATCGTTATCACAATCGTTGTTTGCCTGATCCTTCCGACAACAGCTCCTCTTGTTGGTATGCTGATGCTCGGAAACCTGTTCCGTGAGTCCGGAGTTGTTAAACAGCTTTCTGAAACAGCTTCCAACGCTCTTATGTACATCGTAGTAATCCTTCTTGGAACATCTGTAGGCGCTTCCACAAGTGCTGAGGCGTTCCTGAACGTAGATACACTGAAGATCGTAGTTCTTGGTCTTGTTGCCTTTGCCTGCGGTACTTTTGGTGGTGTTATGCTTGGTAAGCTTCTCTGCAAGGTTACTCACGGAAAGATCAATCCTCTGATCGGATCAGCCGGTGTTTCTGCCGTTCCTATGGCAGCCCGTGTATCCCAGAAGGTTGGTGCTGAGGCAGATCCTACAAACTTCCTGCTGATGCATGCGATGGGACCGAACGTTGCTGGTGTTATCGGTACAGCGGTTGCTGCCGGTACATTTATGGCGATCTTTGGTGTCTAACCCATTGTCTTATAAAAATTTGTAAGGAGAATAATTATGGCAGAAATAGAGAAAAAACCTGTGAAAGTTGTGGAAACGATCCTGCGTGACGCTCATCAGTCCCTGATCGCTACACGTATGAGCACAGAGCAGATGCTTCCGATCATTGAGAAGCTTGATAAAGTCGGCTACTATGCAGTAGAGTGCTGGGGCGGTGCTACTTTCGATGCTTCCTTACGTTTCCTGAAAGAGGATCCGTGGGAAAGACTTCGTAAACTTCGTGACGGTTTCAAAAACACAAAGCTTCAGATGCTGTTCCGTGGACAGAACATCCTTGGATATCGTCCATATGCAGATGATGTAGTAGAGTATTTTGTACAGAAATCCGCAGCTAACGGTATCGATATCATCCGTATCTTTGACTGTATGAATGACCTTCGTAACCTTCAGACAGCTGTAAAAGCAGCAAACAAGGAGAAAGCACATGCACAGGTTGCAATGGCTTACACACTTGGTGATGCTTACACACTTGATTACTGGACAGATCTTGCAAAACGTATCGAAGATATGGGTGCAGATTCCATCTGTATCAAAGATATGGCAGGACTTCTTGTTCCGTACAAGGCTACAGAGCTTGTTCAGGCTCTCAAAGAGACTGTTAAGATCCCGATCGATCTTCATTCTCACTATACATCCGGTGTTGCTTCCATGACATATATGAAGGCAGTAGAGGCAGGTGTTGACATCATCGACACAGCAATGTCTCCGTTTGCTCTTGGAACATCCCAGCCGGCAACAGAGGTTATGGTTGAGACCTTCAAGGGAACACCATATGATACAGGATTTGATCAGCAGCTTCTCGCTGAGATCGCTGACTACTTCCGTCCGATGCGTGATGAGGCTCTTGATACAGGTCTTCTCAATCCGAAGAACCTTGGTGTAAATATCAAGACTCTTCTGTATCAGGTACCAGGCGGAATGCTTTCCAACCTGACATCACAGCTGAAAGAGCAGCATGCCGAGGATAAATTCTACGAAGTACTTGAGGAAGTTCCGCGTGTACGTAAAGACCTTGGTGAGCCACCGCTTGTTACACCGTCCTCTCAGATCGTTGGTACACAGGCTGTATTTAACGTGATCATGGGCGAGCGTTACAAGGTTGTCACAAAAGAGACAAAAGACGTGTTAAGTGGTAAGTATGGCGCAACAGCCAGACCGTTCAATCCGGAAGTACAGAAAAAATGTATCGGAGATATTGAACCGATCACATGCCGTCCGGCAGATCTTCTGGAGGATGAGCTTGATAAGCTTGAGAGCGAGATGGCACAGTACAAGGAGCAGGATGAGGATGTTCTCACATATGCACTGTTCCCGCAGGTTGCCATGGACTTCTTTAAATATCGCCAGGCTCAGAAGACAAAAGTTGATGAGACTGTAGCAGATACCAAGAACGGCGCATACCCGGTATAAAGCACACATAGAAATGCAGATGCATTTCAAAACAGGAAAAGGAGCTTGCTGTATGCAGGCTCCTTTGTGCATAAAAAAGATAAAAAAGGCAGGATAACAGGTAATGTCCAAAGTTGCGATCATAGGCGGCGGTGCCGCCGGAATGCTCTGCGGTGTATATGCTGCGCGCAGAGGACACCAGGTTCACATACTGGAAAAAAATGAGAAACTCGGAAAAAAGCTTTTTATCACCGGAAAGGGACGGTGCAACGTCACCAATGATTCCGATACCGAAGAGCTTTTTCCGGCAGTGATGTCAAATCGCAAATTTCTTTACAGCGCTTTCTACACCTATGGAAGCAGAGATGTGATGGAATTTTTTGAGGAAGCAGGAGTGCCGCTGAAAACAGAGCGTGGAAACCGGGTTTTTCCGGTATCGGATCATTCATCAGATATTATCCGTGCTCTTGAACGGGAACTGAAAAAAGCCGGAGCGCAGATTCATCTTCATACAGAGGTAAAGGAAGTTTGTACACGGGATGAAAAAGTTACTGGTGTATTACTTTCGGACGGTGATTTTTTTGAAGCGGATACTGTGGTAGTTGCCACAGGAGGGCTTTCCTACCCGTCCACAGGTTCCACAGGAGACGGATACCGTTTTGCTGCTGAGACGGGGCATAAAGTTGTTTCCCAGTCACCATCACTGGTGCCATTGGTGGCAAAAGAAGATTATGTCTCCAAACTTCAGGGCCTTTCCCTTCGGAATGTGGAGCTTACAGTAAAATCCGGCAAAAAAGTTCTCTATAAAGACTTCGGCGAGATGATGTTTACTCATTTCGGAGTGACAGGACCGCTGATACTTTCCGCCAGTGCACAGATCGGCAAAAAGCTGGAAAAGGAGCCTTTGGAGGCTTTCCTGGATCTGAAGCCGGCGCTTGATGCAGAACAGCTTGACGCCCGGATCCTGCGTGAATTTGATGCAAATCATAACAAACAGTTTAAAAATGTGATCGGTGTTCTTTTTCCGTCTTCTCTGACTCCGATCATGATCGAAATTGGCGGTATCCCCGGGGAAAAACCGGTACATGAGATCTCCAGGGAAGAGCGTCAGGCTTTTGGCCGTCTGATCAAGGCTTTTCCGTTTACGATCACGGGAATGGGAGAGTTTAAGGAAGCAATCATCACAAGAGGCGGTGTGTCAGTAAAAGAGATACAGCCATCCACAATGGAATCCAAAAAAATAAAAAATCTGTATTTTACAGGTGAAGTACTGGATCTGGATGCAGTGACCGGTGGCTATAATCTTCAGATCGCATGGTCTACAGCGTATGCGGCAGCTCAGGCGATTGAATAACAGAAAAGAGGAAGGAGCAACAATTATGGGTATTAATATTGCAATTGACGGACCGGCAGGTGCAGGAAAAAGCACAATTGCAAAAAAAGTGGCAAAGGAGCTGTCCTTTATTTATGTAGATACAGGGGCAATGTATCGTGCCATGGCACTTTATCTTCTGGAAAAAGGGATCAGCGGTGACGAAAAAATCTCTGAAGCCTGTCACGATGCGGATATCTCTATCCGTTATGAGAACGGTGAGCAGCAGGTGATCCTTAACGGAAAGAATGTAACTGCGTTCCTCCGTAAGGAAGAGGTAGGAAATATGGCATCTGTAAGCTCTGCAAATCCGGAGGTGCGTGCACATCTTCTGAAGCTGCAGCGCAATCTTGCAGCCGAGAATAATGTAGTTATGGACGGAAGAGATATCGGAACCACCATTCTTCCCAATGCGGAAGTGAAGATCTTTCTGACTGCAAGTGCAAAGACCCGTGCCAGCAGACGATACCTGGAGCTTACAGAGAAGGGTGAAGCCTGCGATATGGATGAAATCCTGAAAGATATTGTTGACAGAGATGAGAGAGATATGAACCGCGCGGTTTCTCCGCTTAAAAAAGCAGAGGATGCTGTTCTTGTTGATTCATCTGAGATGGGAATTGACGAAGTGGTTGAGAGTATCCTTTCCGTATACAGAAAAAGGGTGAATGGATGAACGTAAAAGTTGCAGAAACTGCCGGCTTCTGTTTCGGCGTACAAAGAGCAGTTGACCGTGTTTATGAGCTGATCGGTTCCGATGCAGCACCGATTTATACACTGGGCCCGATCATCCATAATGAGGAGGTTGTCTCAGATCTCGAAAAAAAAGGTGTGGCTGTGATCTGTGAGAAGGATCTTGGCAGCCTGAAGGGCGGCACTGTTGTGATCCGTTCCCATGGAGTAGGCCGCAGGGTTTATAACACGATCAAAAAATATGGTCTCGGATATGTAGATGTTACCTGTCCTTTTGTGCTGAAGATCCACAAGATCGTTGAGAGAGAAAGCTCCAGAGGTGCCCATATTGTGATCATCGGTGATCCGGGCCATCCGGAAGTACAGGGGATCTGCGGATGGTGTCAGGGACCATATACAGTGATCAGAAATGCTGAGGATGCTGAGAAATTCAATATTTCTCCGGAAAAAGAAGTATGTGTAGTGTCCCAGACGACATTTAATTACAACAAATTTCAAGAATTAGTTGAAATTCTCCGCAAAAAGAGTTATGATAATAATGTTTTAAATATTTTAAATATTTTAAACACTATTTGTAATGCTACCGAAGAACGGCAGAAAGAAGCTAAAGCGATAGCCGGAGAGGTAGACACTATGCTGGTCGTAGGTGGCCGACATAGTTCCAATACTCAAAAGCTGTTTGAAATATGTAAAAAGGAATGTGGAAATACTTACTATATACAAACACCTGTAGACTTGGATTCTGAAATGTTCCAATGCAGTAGTTGTGTAGGTATTACAGCAGGGGCTTCCACCCCAAAGAAAATTATTGAGGAGGTTCAAGAACATGTCAGAGTTAAGTTTTGAACAGATGCTGGAAGATTCCGTAAAAACAATCAGAAATGGAGAGATCGTACAGGGTACCGTCATCGATGTTAAAGATGATGAGATCATCCTGAATATCGGCTATAAAGCAGACGGTATCATCACAAAGAACGAGTACACAAACGATTCAAGCGTTGTGCTTACAGACGTTGTTAAACCTGGCGATACCATGGAAGCAAAGGTTCTCAAAGTAAACGACGGAGAGGGACAGGTTACACTTACCTACAAACGTCTTGCAGCAGAGAAAGGCAACAAACGTCTTGAGGAGGCATTCGAGAACCAGGAGGTTCTGAAGGCTCCTGTAACACAGGTACTTGACGGTGGTCTTTGTGTCAATGTTGAGGAAGCAAGAGTATTCATTCCTGCAAGCCTTGTATCTGACACATATGAGAAAGATCTTTCCAAATATGCAGATCAGGAGATCGAGTTCGTTATCACAGAGTTCAACCCAAGAAGACGCCGTATCATCGGTAACCGCAAACAGCTTCTTCTTGCTGAGAAAGCTGAGAAACAGAAAGAGCTTCTTGCTAAGATCAACGTAGGCGATAAAGTTGAGGGTGTTGTTAAGAATGTTACAGATTTCGGTGCATTCATCGACCTCGGCGGAGCAGACGGACTTCTTCACATCTCTGAGATGTCCTGGGGCAGAGTAGAGAACCCGAAGAAGGTATTCAATGTAGGTGATAAAGTTACAGTTCTTATCAAAGATATCAACGGAGACAAGATCGCACTTTCCCTTAAATTCCCGGAGGAGAACCCATGGCTTACAGCTGCTGAGGACTTCGCAGTAGGAAACGTAGTAAAGGGCAAAGTTGCACGTATGACAGATTTTGGTGCATTTGTTGAGCTTGCACCTGGAGTAGATGCTCTTCTTCATGTATCTCAGATCTCCAGAGAGCACGTTGCGAAACCATCTGATGTACTTTCCATCGGTCAGGAGATCGAGGCTAAGGTTGTTGATTTCAATGGCGAAGACAGAAAGATCAGCCTCAGCATGAAAGCACTCGAGGATAATTCTGCAGAGCAGACAGAGGAGTAATTTCTCAGAAGCTGTACAGCAGATGAATATTTTGAATTTCAGAGGCCGTCACATTTATTGTGACGGCCTTTTTTTGATTGGAATTGCGTAACAGAGATATTATTTAAGAACAGAAAGATAATATGGCAGGCAGTGTTTCAGATAGATTTTCTGTTTTAAAGGATCATGCAGAAAAGCTTCTGTTACAGGAAACCAGGTATAACAATTTTCCCTTTTGGCAGGTCTTCGGAGTTTTTTGTCCATGCAGGCACTTAAGGTTTTTGGTATGGCTGTGTCTTCCGAAGGGATGTAATCGTAATCCTTATAATTGGAATAATATTGCTTTAAACGTCCATTTTGAAGCTTCACAAGAAGACGGACACGGTTATTTCGTCCGAATATGTAGAATTCTTCACTATGATTTGAAAATTCAACAGGCAGATCGTAATGAGTTTTAATTGTAAAGACCAATTGATTGTCTTGAATTTCACAATCCAGTGCTTCGTAATCTTCATTGAAAAGAGCAAGATAGGATAGCATGGAGAATATTTTTCCAAGTCCAAGAAGATCTTCCTGATTGTGTCCCATAACGATCTCAGCAGCTTCCGGTTTCTTTCCGGAAGCGAATTGTTTGTAAAGACGGATGCAGGCACCTCCATCACAGTAGTTTCGTTCAGTGATACCGAGGAATGATTCCATAGAAGGCTGATTCATCCGGGAAAGCTTCAAAAGTCCCTTGAGCGGCTTTAGTTCCCGGTAAAGGTCCAGCGAAGGCAGCTTTGTAAAAGGGGAAGAGAGTCCGTGGATCTGATATCGTGCATCCAGATAAGGCTGGTCAAAGCTGTCACCGTTATACTGGATCGTACATGAAAAATCCTGAAGAAATACAGCAAATGCTTTCAGAAGTTCAGGTTCTTCCTCTTCGTTTTCAATCATCCACTGGTACATCTGCCAGTTATTTCCTTCGTAGGCTACAGCACCGATCAGATACAGAAAAGTGGAATTTCGTGATAGTCCTGTAGTTTCAATATCATAGAAAAGCGGTACAAAACGCTCTGAAAAGCTCTGGGTTTTAGTCAATTTTTTAACAGTCTCAAAGGCTGGAAACCCTTGTAAAATCGGCATTTTTTTAACGATCATGTTAATTTTCTCCTTTATGGATTGTATCTGATTATACACAAAAAAACTGTTTTTCAATAGTGCAATTTAAAGTGAAATGAGTTATAGTTATTAGTAGAGTTGATGATAAAAAACAGGAAATGGTACTGGATTTATGTGGGGATTGACAGTGGAAAAATGACTATTATCGCTTCATAAATTAGTCATTCATTTACAGCTTTTTATGAGCTGGTGAATATCTTCTACCGAAGTATATCACATGATCGTGTCTGGATTCAATCTTTCATACATATCCTGCTCAGAACAGAAGCTATTTTGTTGCTGTTCACTGGTAAAGTTTCGCGAGATGTTTTATGTGAGCGAAATATATCTTGTTTGTCTTGGATGAAATAAGAAAAGGAAAATCAGAAACACGGAATCAACTTTAAAAATGAGTATGTGCGCAACGCAGAAATACTATGTACATGTACTTGCAAAAAATAAAGGAGGAGATGAGATCTATGGCATTTTTAACCTTCAGGGGTGGTATCCATCCTAATGACGGCAAAGATTTGTCAAAAAACTGTCCTGTCGAGAAGTATTTGCCGAAGGGAGATCTGGCAATTCTTGTTTCTCAGCACATCGGAGCTCCGGCCAAGCCGATCGTAAAAAAAGGCGATCATGTGCTTGCAGGACAGAAAATCGCAGAAGCAGGAGGATTTGTTTCCGCACCGATACACTCGTCTGTATCAGGAACCGTAAAGGGAATTGAGAAACGTCTGACTGCAGTAGGCGCTATGGGTGATGCGATCATTATCGAGAATGACGGTCTGTATGAATCTGTGGAATATACGCCTGCTACACTTTCTGATCTTTCCAGGGAAGATATCCTGAAAAGGATTCAGGAAGGCGGAGTTGTTGGTCAGGGTGGTGCAGGCTTCCCGACACATGTAAAGCTTTCACCAAAGGAACCTGACAAGATCGATTATATTTTGGTCAACGGTGCGGAATGTGAGCCTTATATCACCAGTGACTACCGTAGGATGATGGAAGAACCGGAAAGTATAGTAGGTGGTCTGGAAGTGATTCTGAAAGCTTTTCCGAAGGCAGTGGGATGTATCTGTATTGAGGACAACAAACCGGATTGTATTGCCAGGATGAAAGAAGCTATCAAAGGCAAAGAGCGTATGGAAGTAAAAGAGCTTAAGACTAAATACCCTCAGGGTGGTGAGCGTACACTGATCTATGCGGTAACAGGCAGAGAGATCAATTCCACCATGCTTCCGGCAGACGTAGGATGCGTGGTTGATAACGTAGAGACCGTTACTTCTGTTTATAAGGCAGTAATCCTTGGACAGCCTGTCATCAGCCGTAATGTAACTGTTACCGGAGACGGTATCCGTACACCGAAGAACTTTTCTGTTCTTACAGGAACAGATCTGTCTGAACTGGTAGATGCTGCAGGAGGACTGAAGGAAAAAATCGCGAAAGCAATCTCCGGTGGACCGATGATGGGATTTGCGCTGTATGATCTTCATATTCCATGTACGAAGACAACTTCTTCCCTGCTTTTCCTGGAGCGTGACGCAGTCTCCGAAGCGAAGCAGATCCAGACTGCATGTATTAATTGCGGACGTTGTGTAAGCGTCTGTCCGGGCCATGTGGTTCCGGCCCGCCTTGCAACTCTTGCAGAACATGGTGATATGGCAGGCTTCGAAAAGATGGATGGTATGGAATGCTGCGAGTGCGGCTGCTGCAGTTACATCTGTCCGGCCAAACGACCTCTGACTCAGAGTATTAAATCTATGAGAAAAATGGTTCTTGCAGAGCGCAAGAAAAAGAAATAGGGGGAGGAATAACAATGGAACAAATGTATAACGTATCATCTAATCCCCATATCAGGGATAAAATGACCACCAGCCGTATCATGCAGCTGGTAGTGATCGCACTTCTGCCGACAACACTTTTCGGTATCTGGAACTTTGGAGTGCATGCACTTCTTGTAGTGCTGGCGACGGTTGCATCCAGCGTGTTTTTTGAATGGCTCTATGACCGCCTGATGCATAAAAAAAATACAACTACTGATTTCAGTGCAGTTGTAACAGGACTTCTGCTTGCACTGAACATGCCGCCCCAGATTCCAATCTGGATGCCGATCCTTGGCAGTGCTTTTGCGATCATTGTTGTAAAACAGCTGTTCGGTGGACTTGGACAGAACTTTATGAACCCGGCTCTTGCAGGAAGATGTTTCCTTATGATCTCTTTTGCCGGAAAAATGACTAACTTTGCAGTTTCCAAAAGCTCCCATGCTGTTGTAGATGCAGTTACACAGGCAACACCTCTGACAGCACTTAAAAACCAGGGATTCATTGAGGGGACTTCTATTCCTGTAAAGAATCTGTTCCTTGGTAATATCCAGGGTACGATCGGTGAGACTTCTGCCCTGGCGATCCTCATCGGTGCAGTGATCCTTCTCGCATTTAAGATCATTGATCTGAAGGTACCTCTTACATATATTGGAAGTTTTGCAGTATTTGTCATTTTCTATATGCTGGGAACAGGCAAAGGCTTTGATGTAAACTATCTTTTCAGCCATATCTTTGGAGGAGGTCTGATGCTTGGAGCCTGGTTTATGGCAACAGATTATGTGACAACTCCGATCACTCCGAAAGGTCAGCTGGTATATGGCTGCTGCCTCGGTATCGTGACAGCGGTATTCCGTCTCTTTGGTGGTTCCGCAGAGGGCGTTTCCTATGCGATCATTTTCTGCAATCTTCTGGTTCCGCTTATTGAAAAAGTAACAAAACCGGTTGCTTTTGGAAAAGGAGGCAAAAAATAATGGGTAAGATTATCAGAAATACATTGATCCTTACGATCATTACAGTAGTTGCCGGCCTTGGCCTTGGACTGGTTTACGAAGTTACCAAAGAACCCATTGCAAGAACCGAGGAACAGGCAAAAAAGGAAGCATGGCAGACTGTATTCAGTGATGTAAGCCTGGAAGATTTTAAAGCTGTAGATGTAGACAAGGAAGCAGCAGATAAAACAGCTGCAGATCTTGGAATCAAGGCAACCGTAGATGAAGTCTGTGAAGCAGCAGATGAAGGCTATGTGGTAACTGTAACCGATAAAGAGGGTTACGGCGGTGATATCCAGATCACAGTTGGTGTAACAAAAGACGGTACCGTCAGCGGCGTTTCCATTCTTTCTATCAGTGAGACTGCCGGACTTGGAATGCGTGCTACAGAAGCGAAGTTCCAGGAACAGTATGTTGGAAAGAATACCGATAAATTCTATGTATCCAAGGATGGCGGCGAAGGTGAGCCTATTGATGCTATCAGTGGTGCGACCATCACATCCAGAGCTTTTACCGGTGCAGTCAATACAGCTATCGGCTATTGCAAAAACGCATTTTAGGAGGGTAGTTGAATATGAATAATTGTGGTGAAAGATTAAAAAACGGCATTATAACCGAAAATCCGATTTTCGTCCTGATGCTTGGTATGTGTCCTACCCTTGCGGTAACGACTTCTGCGATCAATGGTATCGGTATGGGACTTTCCACAACCGTAGTTCTGGTTATGTCAAATATGCTCATCTCCATGCTGCGTAAGGTTATCCCGGATTCTGTCAGAATGCCGGCCTTTATCGTAGTTGTAGCATCATTTGTAACTATCGTACAGTTTCTGATGGAGGGCTTTACTCCTTCTCTTTATGAGTCACTTGGAATTTACATTCCACTGATCGTTGTTAACTGTATCATTCTGGGACGTGCAGAGAGTTATGCTTCCAAGAATCCTGTCCTTCCGTCTATCTTTGACGGACTTGGAATGGGTCTTGGTTTTACCGTGGGCCTGGTTGCCATTGGTCTTGTAAGAGAGATCCTTGGTTCCGGAAAGGCTTTCGGAGCACAGATCATTCCGGTTGCTGATGCAGCTACCGGTGCTGCCGGCTATACTCCGATCACTATCTTTATCCTTGCACCTGGAGCATTTCTGGTTCTTGCCGGACTTGCAGCGATCCAGAATAAAGTAAAGATCAACATGGCAAAGAAGGGCAAAGATGTTTCCAAGATCCAGTCCGGCTGCGGCTCCAATTGCGCGACCTGCGGCGGATGTCCTTCCGACAAAGAATAAAAAGGGGGAATAGAAGATGGCAAGCTTGATGTTGATCGCAATTGGTTCTGCACTTTGCAGTAACGTTGTATTAAGTCAGTTCCTGGGAATCTGTTCTTTCCTTGGAGTATCCAAGAAGACAGAAACTGCAGCCGGCATGGGTGGTGCGGTTGTATTCGTTATTACCATTGCATCCTTTGTTGCAGGACTGCTTTATAAATTTATCCTGGTACCGACCCATTTTGAGTATCTGAAAACGATCGTATTTATCCTGGTTATCGCAGCACTGGTACAGATCGTAGAAATGTTTCTCAAGAAATTTGTACCATCCCTTTACAAGGCACTTGGTGTATACCTTCCTCTGATCACAACAAACTGTGCAGTTCTTGGTGTAGCACTGAACAATGTTAAATATGAATACAGCATTCTTGAAAGTGTTGTCAACGGATTTGCCACAGGTGTAGGTTACCTGATCGCAATTGTATTACTTGCGGGAATCCGTGAAAAAATGGAATACAACGATATTCCGGAATCCTTCCAGGGTATGCCGATCGTTCTGCTTACAGCAGCACTGATGGCTATTGCATTCTTTGGATTCTCCGGAATCGTATAGGAGGAAGAAGAGCATGAGTATAACAGGAATTATTATGGCTGCAGTCATTGTCGGCGGTACTGGTTTATTCATTGGTATCTTTCTCGGACTTGCAGACAAGAAATTAACCGTTAAGGTAGATGAAAAGGAAGAAGCCATTCTCGGCGTTCTTCCAGGAAATAACTGTGGTGGTTGTGGATATCCGGGATGTTCCGGACTCGCTGCTGCAATTACAAAGGGAGAAGCTCCTGTAGATCAGTGTCCGGTTGGTGGTGCTCCGGTTGCAGCCAAGATCGGCGCGATCATGGGACAGGAAGTAAAAGAAACGGCACGTCGGGTTGCTTTTGTAAAATGTGCGGGAACCTGTGATAAGACGACCGTGAAATATGAATACACAGGTGTGGAAGACTGCGAGATGATGGCTTTCATCCCAGGCGGCGGTGCAAAAGACTGTACATTCGGATGTATGGGCTTCGGAAGCTGTGTAAAGGCATGTCCGTTTGATGCGATCCATATAGTGAATGGTATTGCGGTTGTAGATCAGGAGGCATGTAAAGCCTGCGGCAAATGTGTTGCCAAATGTCCGCGTCACCTGATCGAACTGGTACCATATGACAAACAGATACGTGTAGCCTGCAGCTCCCACGCAAAAGGTAAGGCAGTTACAACTGCCTGCGAGCTTGGTTGTATTGGCTGTAAAAAATGTGAGAAGAACTGTCCGTCCGAGGCAATCACAGTTACCGATTTCTGTGCACACATTGATTACGATAAGTGTACAGGCTGTGGTAAATGTAAGGAAGTTTGCCCAAGACATGTGATTCTGTAAAACAAAAAGAACTGCCTGTCACGAAAGTTTTCCGAGTGATATGGCAGTTCTTTTTTTGGAATAAAGCATGTTGTGCCCGATAATGCATAAATAAAATAAATACATACAAATTTTTGGTTATATTTCAACGAAAATTGCAGTTTCCGGTTAAAAATATTTGACCGGTGAATTTCAAGGGGCTATAATAGAACATAAATATTCAGTATACTTCAAGGAGAACGAAATTCATGAGTAAGATTATTTTAACTGGCGACCGCCCGACGGGACGCCTTCATGTAGGTCATTATGTTGGATCCCTGGCAGAGCGTGTGAGGCTGCAGAATTCTGGCTTATATGATGAGATTTATATTATGATCGCAGATGCCCAGGCACTCACAGATAATGCGGAGCATCCGGAGAAAGTACGTCATAATATTCTTCAGGTTGCTCTGGACTATCTGGCATGCGGGCTTGATCCGGAAAAATCCAATATTTTTATCCAGTCCATGGTCCCGGAGCTGACAGAACTTACCTTTTATTATATGAATCTGGTTACTGTAGCACGTGTACAGCGTAATCCTACCGTTAAATCTGAGATTAAGATGCGTAATTTTGAAGCCAGCATCCCGGTAGGCTTTTTCTGCTATCCGATCAGTCAGGCTGCCGATATTACTGCCTTTCGTGCAACCCATGTACCGGTAGGTGAAGATCAGCTTCCGATGCTTGAGCAATGCAAGGAGATCGTCCATAAATTCAATACGGTTTATGGTGACACACTGACAGATCCGGAAATTGTTCTTTCTTCCAATAAAGCATGCTTACGTCTTCCAGGAATTGACGGAAAGGCTAAGATGAGTAAATCTCTCGGAAACTGCATCTATCTGTCTGATGAAGAAGATGTTGTGAAGAAAAAGATCATGTCTATGTTTACAGATCCGAACCATCTTCGTGTTCAGGATCCTGGTCGTGTAGAGGGAAATCCGGTATTTATCTATCTGGATGCCTTCAGCCGTCAGGAACATTTTGCTGAATTTCTGCCAGAGTATCAGAATCTGGATGAACTTAAGGCTCACTATCAGAGAGGTGGCCTTGGTGATGTGAAAGTCAAGAAGTTCCTGAATAATGTTATGCAGGCAGAACTTGGACCGATCCGTGAAAGAAGGAAAATGTGGGAGCAGCGAACCGAAGATGTGTTCGATATCCTGAAAGCTGGTACAGAGGTTGCCAGGGAAAAAGCTGCCGCAACGCTTCATGATGTCCGTTCTTCCATGCGGATCAATTATTTTGAGGATCAGGATTTCCTTAATCAGTGATAGAAAACAGCGAGAGGAATCACAGATTTGTATATCAACCCGGAGATTGTATTCCGGGTTGATTTTTTTTGAAAATTATGTTACTATTGCGTTCATATGGGAAACAGATGTTCAGCTGTTTCAGGGAAGGAGCCTTGAGATTTGATTTCTTTTGTAAAAGGTACCGTAGCAGATATCGGTGAAAATTGTCTGGTTGTGGAAAATGGCGGAATTGGTTATGAGATTTATATGACAGGACAGGATCTTGGGAAAGCGCGGATAGGCGATGAAAAGAAGATCCATACTTTTCTCTATGTGCGGGAGGATATTCTACAGCTATATGGTTTTTTTTCGAAGGATGATCTTGGCATGTTCAAGCTCCTGATCGGTGTCAACGGAGTCGGACCTAAAGGCGCTCTGGGTATCCTTTCCGGGATCAGTGCAGACGAGCTTCGTTTTGCAGTACTTTCCGATGATGTAAAAACAATCTCCAAGGCCCCTGGAATCGGGAAAAAGACAGCCCAGAAAATGATCCTGGAGCTGAAAGACAAGCTGAAGCTGGAAGATGCTTTTGAGATGAAACTGGCGCATCAGCAGGAAGAAGCAGCCGAGGGAGCCTCTGATCTGAGGGATAGTCGTCAGGAAGCGGTAGAGGCGCTTGTCGCACTAGGATACAGTTCTGCAGATGCCCTTCGTGCAGTACGAAAGGTACCGGAAGATATACCGGCAGATGATGTAGAAGCAATTCTTCGGGCTGCACTGAAAAATTTTTAACGCCGTGAGTAAGAGCAAACATGCTCGCACTGAAATGAAATAGAACGGAGCATAGCAAATGGAGAACAGGATCATTACAACAGATGTTACAGAAGAGGATTTTTCCCTGGAGGGAAATTTAAGGCCTCAGAGTCTGGATGAATATATTGGTCAACAGAAAACAAAAGATACCCTGAAGATTTATATCGAAGCAGCAAAGCAGCGCCATGATTCACTGGATCATGTGCTGTTTTATGGACCTCCGGGGCTGGGAAAGACTACACTTTCCGCGATCATTGCCAATGAGATGGGAACACATATGAAGGTAACATCAGGTCCTGCGATTGAAAAGCCAGGCGAAATGGCTGCGATCCTGAACAACCTTCAGGAAGGAGATGTGCTGTTTGTAGATGAGATACACAGACTGAACCGACAGGTAGAAGAGGTTCTTTACCCGGCCATGGAAGATTTTGCTATCGATATCATGATCGGCAAGGGAGCATCCGCCCGTTCTATTCGTCTGGACCTGCCGAAGTTTACATTGGTAGGTGCAACAACGAGGGCAGGTCTTCTTTCCGCACCGCTTCGTGATCGTTTTGGCGTAACACAGAGACTGGAGTTTTATGATAAAAAAGAACTGACGACGATCATTCTCCGTTCCGCTCAGGTGCTTGGCGTGGAAATCGAACCCAACGGAGCTGCCGAGATCGCCAAGCGTTCCAGAGGAACCCCCCGTCTGGCCAACCGTCTTCTGAAGAGAGTACGTGATTTTGCCCAGGTGAAGTATAACGGTGTGATCACCTACGATGTTGCCTGCTTTGCATTGGATCTTCTGGAGGTAGATCAGTATGGCCTTGATAAAACGGACCGCCGCATTCTCCAGACCTTGATCCTGAATTTCCAGGGCGGACCAGTGGGGCTTGAAACACTTGCCGCATCAATCGGAGAAGACTCCGGAACACTGGAAGATGTGTATGAACCCTATCTTTTACAGACAGGTTTCCTTAACAGAACTCCACGTGGAAGAATGGCTTCCGTGCTGGCATATACCCATCTTGGATATCCTCGTCCTGATTTATCGACAAAGTAAAGGTCACAAAAAAAGTGAATTACTCGGTAACTGGGTTACCAGAGAATCTGAATTGAAGACTATTAGCACAGGTGAAAAAACGTTCTGTATAATGCGGTAAAAAAGAAAAAGCGCCAGGCAGGAAACTTTATTTTTGATATAACGGATTGCCCGCTGAAAGAGGGCGAAATAATGGAGCAGGTCAATAATCTGTTCAGATCAACACATCTCTCCTTTTTTGGAAGAAATCGCATTGTACAAGGATAGAAAAATAATTGGTGTTTATCAAAGAAATAAAAAATAAGAACCATTCAGCTGTACGATCTAAAAGATCATGGGTACTGCGAATGGTTCTTATTAAGATAGTGCGCCCGGCGGCGCACGTTTCTAACGGGTTAAAGTCCCGAATCCGCCCGGTAGTTGGAAGGATATAGCCGAAGGCAAGGGTGTCCATCGTGAGACGGAATCCGAAGGAAGCCGGATGTGGGAACAGACTAACCACGGGCAAATCTCTGGTCTGACGAACAGAAATCTCATATAAGGTTATGCATGAGGGTAAGGCTGCTATCCAAGTCAAAGCCCAATAACTACACGGAATCATGCGTGATAAATAAGGCAGATGGATGGAGAGGAAGAAACGTGTGGTACCCGGGGAGGTCTGTGCGGTATGCTCCGAAAGGAGTAACCACTGTACAAAGCAGTGCTGAACGCACAGAAGTCAGCAGAGGTCATAGTAGCCGAAAGGTGAAGGACCGAATCAGTAGGAGTCTTGAGTATGACTGGGAAAGGAGGAATGACTGATGATGACAGAAAACACAAAAAGTGGCTGTTCGCAAAGAGATAGTGCGGAACATGAAGGGTATGCGAAAGCGTCAAGGTCATTCAATCGGATATGGAAAGAAAGAGACAGTGCACAGCCGAAACTCTTGGAAGCGATACTGTACAAAGATAATCTAAACAGAGCGTATAAAAGAGTGAAGGCGAATAAAGGAGCGGCAGGTATTGATGGAATGAGTATCGAAGAAACCCTGCCATATCTAAAGGAACATCAACAGGAACTGAAAAACCGGATACTCAGAGGAAAATATACTCCATCTCCGGTAAGGCGGGTTGAAATTCCAAAACCAGACGGTGGTGTGCGAAAGCTTGGCATACCAACGGTGATAGACCGTACCATCCAACAGGCAATAACCCAACAGTTAGTGCCAATCTATGAACCGCTGTTTGCAGATGGTAGCTTTGGCTATCGTCCGGGCAGAAGCGCCAAAGACGCAATACTTAAAGTGAAGGAGTATGCAGAAAAAGGATACACTTATGCAGTATCCTTAGATTTATCGAAATACTTTGATACACTTAACCATGAAATCCTTATTAACTTACTGCGCAAGACCGTAAAGGACGAACGGGTGGTACAGTTGATTAAGCGTTATCTGAAAAGTGGGGTAATGGAGAATGGAGTGGTGATGGAAACAGAGGAAGGTTCGCCACAAGGAGGAAACCTATCCCCATTACTGGCGAATATCTACCTTAATGAGTTTGACCAGGAGTTTGTAAAGAGAGGAGTCCCATGTATCCGATATGCAGATGACATTGTGCTCCTTGCGAAGAGCAAACGGGCATCGGAGAGACTTCTGGAAAGCAGTACGAAATATCTGGAAGAGAAGCTGAAACTTACAGTCAACAGAGAGAAAAGCCGTACTGTCAGCGTGTTTGCAATCCGAAATTTTAAGTTTCTTGGCTTTGCATTGGGAAGGAATGGGAACGGTATCTACGTTCGCGTTCATCCAAAGTCATGGAAGAAGTTTAAGTCGAGACTGAAAGAGTTATCTTCCCGTAAGTCTGTACAGTCAATCAAACCAAGCCTTGAGAAAATCAAGGTATATGCAAGAGGATGGCTGAACTATTACGGAATAGCAAGCATGAAAAACAATATTGAAGACATCAACGGATGGCTCTATCACAGAATACGCATGTGTATATGGAAACAGTGGAAACTTCCAAGAACAAAGAAAAGAAATCTGATAAAGATGGGAGTACACGAATACTATGCGAACATGGCAGCAAACTGCCGGAGAGGACACTGGTATTGTGCGAATCTGACAACAGTTAAGAAAGCCATGACAAAAGAAAGACTGATAAACGGTGGCTTTTATGATTTAGCCACAGCCTATCAGTCTGTGCACATCAACTATTGAAACCGCCGTGTACCGAACGGTACGCACGGTGGTGTGAGAGGACGGGAGCTAATCACTCCCTCCTACTCGATTCTTATGTGTATTTTACGATAATATACACAAGAATGCAAGACTTAAAATAAACAATAATTATCCACCAGTCAGAAAATGGCAGGTGGTATTTTTATACACTTTTTTAAGAAAGAGAGGACAAGAAATGAAGAAATTATTTATCAGTCAGCCAATGAGTGGCAAAGCAGATGAGGAGATTCTTGCAAAGCGAAAGGTGGCAATCAAAGCGGCAGAAGAGTTGTTGAGAGAACCTGTAGAGGTTATTGATTCTTTCTTCCAGTCAGCACCGGTAGGAGCAAAACCTCTGTGGTTCATTGGAAAGTCCCTGGAGTTTTTATCTGATGCCGATATCGCCTATTTTGCAAAAGACTGGCAGAAAGCAAGAGGATGCAAGATCGAACATGAGCGTGCGGTTGAGTATGGAATTCCGAGAATTGACCATGTGTAGGAGGTAAGGAAATGGGAAATGAAGAATTTTTAAGACTTTGCAAAGTAAAAGTAGCTGAATATACCAATTCACACATGGATAAGACCGATGGAAAACAAATCACAGTACAGTATGTGTACGTGGTATGGAGTTGTAAGACATTACAGAACAGTAAAGCACTTCTGAGCACGACTGTGCCGGATGGAATGTATTATGAGCTGACATATAACGGAGATAAGCACGAGTTATACTTTGATGCTTATAAGAAATTTCAGAACATGTGCTTTAAACTGTAATTGCGCCGGTGCAACAGTCGGAGAAGGGAAACACTACATGGAAACAATCATTTCCTCATGTCATAGAATAGAAGATATGGAAAGAAAAGGAGAATGAACATGAATGTAAATGTAATGATGCAGTATGTAACATATGGTCTGGCGCTGATCGGGGTGCTGGCGTTCCTGGTATCGATCATTGTGCAGGTGATCAAAGAGCTCCCGGGACTTAATAAGATCCCGACAAGTATTGTAGCACTGGTCACATCACTGATCCTGTGTCCGGTGGCACTGGCAGTCCTGTGCACGTATTATAAGACAGCTGTCACCTGGTATTATAATTTCGCATCGATTATTGCGGCGTTTGTAGTGTATTTGGTTGCGACCGGCGGTTGGGAAAAAGTAAAAGGTATCTGGGACAGGACGAAATACAAAGATTCAGAGGGCGAGTGATCCCCTTGTGAAATTCGTTGAATACCAAAGGATGATATGATAATATAGAACACGGAACAATTGTGTTGCAGGGTGGCTGACCTCTATTCTACATAGAAAACCACCCCAAAACTTTGGCTGAGTGCAAGGTGGTAATTCTATCCCTATACTGAGATCAACCCCTTGTGGGCGGTTGTTCCTTTTGTATTATCAATATACCATTTCGAAAAAAATAATTCAAGTATTTTTAGGAGACGAATAATCGTCTTTTTTTATTGGAGGAAACATATGTTAAAGATTATGGGAAAAGCCCAGGCATCCGGCAGGAATTACGGCCAGAAGATCATCAGCAATTTGCATTTTTAAGAAAAATATTGTATCATCTTGGAATATGTGAATTGTTATATAATTCTGATTAGTCACACATTAGTCACAAATGAAAACCGATAGCCCGCATAAATCAAGGGTTTTGTGCTTTTCAGATTTATCGACAAAATAATAGAAAAACTTCTATACATTTTTGCAGGAATCAGTTATAATAGAAGAAATTGTGGGTTGTAAGACCGGCAATACAGAGGAATGTTATTGAGGAAATAACCAGTAACAGATAAATTCAGGAGGCTTTACGAATGGCGGTAAAGAATACAGCACAGGTTGTTATCGATGGAAAGATCATTACTCTGGGCGGGTATGAGTCCGAGGAATATTTTCAGAAGGTTGCAGCCTATATGAATAATAAGATCAGTGAGCTGAGTCAGATGCCGGGATACTCCAGACAGGCCATGGAGACCAAGCATACACTGCTCAGTCTGAATATTACAGATGATTATTTTAAGGCTAAAAAACAGGCGGAGATTTTTGAACAGGATCTGCAGCAGAAAGACCAGGAGATGTATGATCTGAAGCATGAACTGATCTCTTTGAAAATGCAGATCGAAGAGGCGAAGAAGGCAGAACAGGAAGCTCAGGAACAGAAGAATCTTCTGGATGGTAAAGTGAAAGAACTGGAGAAAGAACTTGATGAACTGCTTAAATAAGGATGGGGGATTGCTTCGGTAATCCTCTTTTGTTTTATGGCCATCAGATTTGATTAACAGATGGGAGATGAGGGAATACTTTGAAAAATATGATAACAGAACTGCTCTCGCCGGCAGGTTCTTATGAAAGCTTTGAGGCAGCTATTGGTGCCGGAGCTGATGCGGTATATGTAGGCGGACCGGCTTTTGGAGCAAGAGCTTATGCGCAGAACTTCACCCAGGAAGAGCTGATCACTGCCATTGAGACCGCACATATCCATAACCGCAAATTATATCTTACTGTGAATACACTTTTGAAGAACCGTGAACTGGATGATCAGTTGTTTGAATATCTGCTTCCGTATTATGAGGCTGGTCTGGATGCGGTGATCGTACAGGATTTGGGGGTATTTTCTTTTATACGCCGGAGTTTTCCGGATCTGGATATTCACGCAAGCACACAGATGACAGTAACCGGACCTGAAGGAATGCGGTTTCTGGAGGGAAAGGGAGCAACGCGTGTGGTTCCGGCCAGAGAGCTTTCTCTGGAAGAGATATCGGCCATGCATAAGGCAAGTCCTCTGGAAATAGAGACTTTTATCCATGGAGCTCTCTGTTACAGCTATTCCGGCCAGTGTCTGATGAGCAGTATTTTCGGTGGGAGAAGTGGAAACCGTGGCCGCTGTGCACAGCCGTGCAGGCTTCCTTACAGTGTAACCATGGATCACAGAAAATATAAAGGAGACAAGGATTTTTGTGCATTAAGTCTGAAAGATATCTGCACTTTGGATATTCTTCCGGATATCCTGGAGGCGGGTGTTATGTCTCTGAAGATCGAAGGACGTATGAAACAGCCGGCGTACACAGCGGGCGTCACGGCAGTATATCGAAAATATCTGGATATGTATTTAAGTGGAAAAGAATATCACGTTCTGGAAGAAGACCGGAAGTATCTTCTTGAGCTTTTCAGCCGGGGAGGATCCTGCAAAGGATACTATGATATGTATCGTGGGCCGGAAATGATGGCTTTTGCCAATGAAAAAAAATCCGGTAATATCCAGCCGGAGATCAGAAAAATTAAAGAAAAAATTCATGGGAATTTAATACTTTCTCCTGAAAGTCCTGTTATACTTGAAATAACCTGCAAGGGCCAGACAGTAACTGCTATGGGCGGTGAGGTACAGTTTGCTAAAAATCAGCCAATGGAAGAACAGAGGATCCGTCAGCAGATGGAGAAACTGGGAAATACAGATTTTCAGTGGGAGGATCTGAACATTGAAATAAATGGAAGGATTTTTGTTCCGGTTAAAGTTCTCAATGAAGTACGAAGAGATGCTCTGAGTCAGCTGCGGGAAGCACTGATCGGATGTCAGAAGAGAGCACAGGTTACGAAGCAGCCGACGAAATCTAAGGATCAGGCTGCCTGTCACAGAAGGGTAACAGACAGCCTGCCTGTGTATGTATCCTGTGAACGTTCGGATACTGCGGAAGTACTTTTGAACGAACCGGGGATTACAGGTTTTTATTTTCCTTTTGATACTATGGAAAAGTATTTTTCACCGGAACTTGCTGCAAGTAGTGAATTATATCTTTCTACTCCACATATCCATCGAGGAGAAACCCCTGAAAAGTGGCTTCGATCAGCTCAAAAATGGTTGGAGCAGGGTATGAAGGGTTTTCTGGTAAGAAACCTGGAATCTTACGCAGTACTGAAAAAAATGGGATATGGCGAAAAATGTATCCTGGATGCATCCATGTATACCTGGAATGATCAGAGTGTTGATTTCTGGCGGGAAGAGGGAGTTCTTCGAAATACAGTCCCCCTTGAGTTGAATGAGGGTGAACTGAAACACAGAGATAATACTTCTTCGGAGCTGCTTTTATATGGTTATATCCCACTGATGCTTTCCGCGCAGTGTGTAAGGAAAAATCTTTTCGGATGTACAGGAAAATGTGAGACGGCTTATCTGAAAGACCGCTATAACAGTGAATTTCCGGTAAAATGCAGCTGTGATCCATGGGGGAAAAACATCTCCGAAAAAGCAAAATATTGTTATAATATCATTTATAACAGCATTCCTTACGGACTTCCAGGTGAAAAAGATCAGGTAAAAAAACTGAACCTTCACTCTTTGCGACTGGCATTTACGATCGAAGAGCCAGAGAAAGCAAAAGCGATCCTGAAAGAATTCCGGACGGTTTATCAGAAAAACGGAAAACCTTCCGGACGCAGGTATACAAAAGGCCATTTTAAAAGAGGAGCCGAGTAAAAGTGTATGATTAATGTAATTACAGAATTATCTAAGTATGTGATCCTCACATTGATGATCGTCTATACCTTTCATTGTTTTTATATGGTGTGGCGGCAGGATGAGGAAGAAAAGAGAGAACTGCTCCATCAGCAGCTGACCATGATCTTTTTTATTGATTTTACAGCATTTCTTGTGATCTATTTAAAAAGCATGGATTTCAGGGTCATCCTGTTCTATATCGAAATGATGATCTTTTTTGCAGCGATCCAGATCCTTTATCGAATTATTTATCCGAATGCATCGCTGCTTCTTTTAAATAATATGTGCATGCTCCTGAGCGTAGGATTTATCATGCTCTGCAGGCTTTCACTTCCGTCTGCAACTAAGCAGCTTCTGATCGTGGCCGCAGGAAGTGCAGTATCACTGGTGATACCGGTAATGATACGAAAAATGAAATTTTTAAAGGATCTTACATGGGCTTATGCCGGAATTGGTATTGTACTTCTGGCGGCAGTTCTTGTTCTGGCAAGCACAAGCTACGGTGCAAAGCTTTCTCTTATGGGAATCCAGCCTTCCGAGGTGATCAAGATAACCTTCGTATTTTTTATGGCATCACTTCTGTGTACCAAGGTGGATTTTCGCAAAGTAGTACTGGCTACGATCGTTGCAGTGATCCATGTAGGGATCCTGGTCCTTTCCAGGGATCTGGGTAGTGCAGTAATCTTTTTTGTCACCTACCTTGTACTGATCTATGTGGCAACGAGAAATCCGAGCTATTTATTTCTGGGACTTGGCGGAGGATGCGTTGGTTCGGTGATCGCATATCATCTTTTTGGACATGTCCGTCAGCGAGTCAGTGCCTGGAAGGATCCGATGGCTGTCTATCAAAATGAAGGTTATCAGATCGTGCAGTCTCTGTTTGCGATCGGAACCGGAGGCTGGTTTGGAATGGGACTTTGTCAGGGCTCTCCGGAGAAGATTCCGGTCGTAAAAAATGATTTTATCTTCAGTGCTATCTGCGAGGAACTGGGTGGCATTTTTGCCATCTGCCTGATTCTTGTATGCACAAGCTTTTTTCTGATGATCGTTACTATTGCACTAAAGATCAGGAATCCGTTTTATAAACTGATCGCACTGGGGCTCGGAACGGAATATGCTTTTCAGGTATTTCTGACCATTGGCGGTGCAACCAAGTTTATTCCAATGACAGGAGTTACACTTCCGCTGGTGAGTTACGGAGGCAGTTCTGTCATGTGTACCATCCTGATGCTTGCGATCATTCAGGGACTGTATATTCTGAGGGAAGATGAGGACGAACAAATTGAAACGCAGCGAAAAGAAACGATTGAAAGAAGAGGAAAGAGAGCAACGCCTGAGAGAAAGAGAAATCGCCAGACTCCGTAGAAAAAAGAACCGGCCTTTAACTTTTGTATCGGCCTTCTTTATATTGATCTTTGTCAGTCTGATCGGATATCTGGTCTATTTTGACGCCATAAAAAGCGAAGATTTTATCAACAGCCCGTACAACACCCGTCAGGATACATTTTCGGACCGGGTAGTACGTGGAAGCATCCAGTCTTCGGATGGTGAGGTCCTGGCACAGACCAATGTGTATGAAGATGGAACAGAAGAGAGAACGTATCCGTTTTCCAATATTTTTGCACATGCAGTAGGATATGATACCAATGGTAAGAGCGGTTTGGAATCTGAAGCAAATTTCCAGCTTCTCACCTCCCATTCATTTTTTCTGGAACAGATGAAAAATGAATTCCTGGGAAAAAAGAATCAGGGTGATACCGTGATCTCCAGTCTGAATGCAGATCTTCAGACAACGGCATACAATTCTCTGGGAGACCGGAGAGGAGCGGTAGTTGTACTGGAACCATCCACCGGACGTATCTTGGCTATGGTGAGCAAACCAGATTTTGATCCGAATACGATCGCACAGAACTGGGATACCCTTGTTAATGATGAAAGTAACAGCAGCCTTTTAAACCGTGCGACCAATGGAGCTTATCCGCCGGGATCAACATTTAAGATCGTCACGGCACTGGATTATTTCAGGCAAAAGGGATCACTGGAAGGATATTCCTATCTGTGTCAGGGAAGTATTACAGTGGATGACCACACGATCCAGTGTTACAATGGTACAGTACATGGACAGGAGGATTTTTATTCCGCTTTTGCACATTCCTGTAACTGTGCATTTGCAGATATGGGACTTGGTCTGGGAGGAGATACTCTGAAAAGTACTGCAGAGGATCTGCTCTTTAATAGGGCTCTTCCGCTGAATTCCTATAAAACCAGCCGCTTTACCCTTGATAAAGATTCTCCGAATGCACTTGTGATGCAGACCTCGATCGGTCAGGGTAACACTCTTGTTTCTCCGATGCATATGGCATTGATCACAAGTGCCATCGCCAATGATGGTGTACTGATGAAGCCAACGATGATCGATAAGATCGTGAATAATTCCGGTGATATGGTCAGAGAAACAGAAAAAACAGAATACAAACGTCTGATGACAAGAAATGAAGCCAATATCCTTGGAAAACTAATGAAAAATGTAGTTGAAAACGGTACGGCTTCTGCATTGAACGGGCGAGGATATACTGTTGCCGGAAAGACCGGTTCTGCGGAGTTTGATGAAAATGGCTCCAGTCATTCCTGGTTTGTGGGTTATTCTAATGTAGATGATCCGGATATCGCCATTGCAGTGATCGTGGAAAACGGCGGAACCGGAAGTGAAGCGGCAGTTCCCATTGCGGCAGATGTTTTTGATGCATATTATTTCGATTAAATTGAGAACAGTATCTGCTTCTTGCCCCTTGCCTATAAGGTGAAAAAGAGGTATACTATAGCCAGTGCAAAAGACACACGCATTACAGGAGGATTGCAATATGATAGAAGCAACAAGCTGTGGCGGTGTGGTAATTCATCGGGGTAAGATCCTGGCATTGTATAAATCCTACAGGAATCGTTATGAAGGATGGGTGCTTCCCAAAGGAACTGTAGAAAAAGGAGAGACTTTTGAGCAGACTGCTTTGCGTGAAGTAATGGAAGAAGCAGGTGTTCGGGCCTCTATCGTGAAATATATCGGCAAGAGTCAGTATAATTTCACCGTTCCGGAGGATGTGGTAATGAAAGAGGTACACTGGTATCTCATGATAGCTGATAATTATCATAGCAAACCCCAGCGAGAGGAATATTTTGTAGATTCCGGATACTATAAGTTTCATGAAATCTATCATCTTCTCCGTTTTTCCAACGAGAAGCATATCGTGGAACAGGCCTATCAGGAGTATCTGGAAATGCGAAGTGAGGGCGTCTGGGCGAAACAGCAGAAGTATTTTTAACAACAGGACAGGGCTGTGTACTTACGCAGCCCTGTTTGGCATTATAAACGGAGGTGATGGCAGATTGCTGAAATGGATGAAAAACTATTACATAGGAAATGATGTAAAAAATCCTACCAGAATAAGAGCCAGGATCACTGCTGGCAAATTTGTGCCAGATATCTACGTTGTTACTTTGTCTGATAATCCCGGAAATATTTTGGAAATTCTTCCCGCAGGCATGCTTGTACAGCGAAGCGCCAGAGACACCTGTCCTTTGATCATTGGAATGGCCAGAGGAAAATCAGGTGCTATACAGATGGCACAGGATGTGATCGAACAGGTTTATACCGAAACTGGAAATTTTAAAATAAAAGAATATCTGAAAAACAGGTGAACTAATGCTGCATATATTATGGCTGATAATAAAATGGATATTGATCCTTCTGGGGATCCTGATCGGGCTGATCTTTCTGATCCTGCTGCTTCTTTTGTTCTGTCCGATCAGATACAGAGGGAAATTAAAAAAAGACCGTACGGATAGTCTTCGTGAAATACATGCTACCGGTGAAGTGAGCTGGCTGCTTCATATAATATCTGCACAGGTATTCTGGGAGCAGGGCGTTCTGAAAACAAAAATATGTTTTTTAGGGATTCCGTTGGAAAAATTAAAAAATCTGTTTCGTAAAAAAAGGGAACCAAGAGCTCTTTCCAACTCCGGAAATCAAAATGCAAAAAAACAGACAGAGTCTTCCAGAAGCCATGAAAAGACATCAAAAAGCGAACAGCAGAACGATGCAGCAGAGTTACAAATGTCTGAGCCTCAGGAAGATACTGTTGAAGATATAAATGAAATTTCGGAAAAGGTAATAATGGAGCCGATATCGATTTCTGAAGAAATATCGGAAGATGAAAAGAAGCTTCGGACAAAGATTGCAGATTTAATTTTGAATATAGTGGGAAAAATAAAAACGGCAGTTGGAAAGCTGATCCGAATCATTCATAATTTTCTTGGAATCCCCAAAAGGATTCTGAAAAAAATTCAAAGTCTTGCATTAACAATCCGGAATTTCTGTGATAAGATAAACTGGTGGAAAGAATTTTTAGACCATCCCCGAATCAAAGAGGCTCTTTCCTTTCTGTGGAAAAATGCAAAAAAACTGATTTATCATGTGCTTCCGACAAGGATCACCGGAAAAATCACATTTGGCAATGAAGATCCGGCAGTTACAGGTATGGTATTGGCTGTATTAGGAATGACGATTCCTTTTCATAAAAACAAGATCGAAGCAGCGCCCCTTTTTGATAATGAAAATGTTCTTGAAGGAGAGATCCTGTTAAAGGGAAGGATTTACGGAATTGTAGTTCTCAAAACAGCAGCAGAGCTTTATTTCAATAAAAATATAAAATACGTCATCCACCGATGGAGACATAAGGAGGTAAAACATGGAGAAAGAGAATAATTTCAAAGATACCGTGAATTCATTATTTAAAGGAATGGATGGCTTTGTATCGGCCAAGACAGTGGTTGGCGATGCCATTCATGTAGGTGATACCATTATTCTTCCTCTGGTCGATGTATCTTTCGGCGTGGGAGCCGGAGCTTTTGAAGGGGATAAGAAGAACAACGGTGGCGGAGGTCTTGCCGGAAAGATGTCTCCCTGTGCAGTGCTTGTGATCCAGAATGGAAGCACCAAACTTGTAAACGTAAAAAATCAGGATGGTCTTACCAAAGTCCTGGATATGGTGCCGGATTTTGTGAACCGTTTTGCACCAGGTGCAGGCAATGCTGAGGATACAGACGGGAAAGAAGAGTAGTATTCCATTCAGATTTCATGCATATACTGTAATAAAAAACAGGAAATGAGCAGACAGGAGTGGGAAAGCTAACTGGTTTTATGCTGTTTTTTATTGGTGTAGGCATGGTTCTTGGTATCCTTATTACAGAGAATTTTATTGTGATCGCAATGGCAGTCGTATGTCTGCTGTGCGGATATCATATGTTTTGCAGATAAGCGGGAAGTGTGCACCTGGCATACTTCCCGCTTGTAATTTATCTGTCTTAAAGATAAAAAAACAGCCCCCGCATTCTACGGGGGCATACGATATTACTTACGCTCTTTCAACTTTTCCGGATCTTAAACAAGAAGTACATACATACATTTTCTTTGCTCCGCCGGCAGTTGTTTTTACTCTGACGGATTTAACGTTAGATTTCCACATTTTGTTGGATCTTCTATGGGAATGACTCACATTGTTTCCGAAATGAGCTCCTTTATCGCAGATTGCACATTTAGCCATGAATAGCACCTCCTTTTATCAACAGTCATCATTTTAACAGATGAATTGCTCTTTTGCAAGCAAAAAAAGGAAATTTATTAAAAATTCTGCAAAGAGTTTTAAGGAAAGTATTCCATACCTCCGGGAACAGGGCGGATCATGGTGGAATTAAGCGTTGTGTTCTTGCAAGAAAAGCAATATATTTATACTATGAAGACTTGGAAATGCTGATTTTATGCCATTTCCGGATATGTAGGATGCTTTGAAAATAAAGTAATTTTCTATAAGATAAAACAAGTTGAACTCTATCATTGCGTAATTATAAAAAAAAGGTTATAATAGTTTTATATAATTTAATCTGAATGAAACAATGGAGGTAACCATATGAATGGACGTATAGATTCCGGATTGGGTCAGATTGTAATTGATACGGATGTCATTGCGACTTATGCCGGCAGTGTGGCGGTAGAGTGTTTTGGCATCATTGGAATGGCAGCTATCAGTATGAAGGATGGCCTGGTCAAGCTTTTGCGTATTGACAGCCTGAAGCATGGTATCAGTGTTAAGATCACGGATGATAATAAGATCCGGCTGAATTTTCATGTCATCGTAGCATATGGCGTGAATATCAGTACTATTGCGGACAATCTTGTCAACAATGTAAAATATAAAGTCGAAGCCTTTACAGGAATGGAGATTGAGAAAATCAACATTATGGTTGAGGGCGTACGTGCAATAGATTAGTTTTAGAGGAGGAACTTGTGGTGAATAACAAAACCATAGATGCTAAAATACTTTCCAGAATGTTTCTGTCCGGAGCAAAAAATCTGGAAGCGAAGAAAGAATGGATCAATGAACTGAATGTGTTTCCTGTACCTGACGGAGATACAGGAACCAATATGACGCTTACCATCATGTCTGCTGCTTCCGAAGTAGGTGCTCTTACAGATCCGGATATGGAATCCCTTGCAAAGGCAATTTCTTCCGGTTCCCTTCGTGGAGCCAGAGGTAATTCCGGTGTTATCCTGTCACAGCTTCTGCGTGGATTTACCAGAGGTGTGCGTAAACTTACGGATCTGGATGCACCTGCCATTGCCGCAGCTATGGAGCGAGGCGTTGAGACTGCATACAAGGCAGTTATGAAACCAAAAGAGGGAACCATTCTTACTGTAGCCAGAGCTGCAGCAGACAGAGCAGCAGAGCTTGCTGATGCGGCAGAAGATCTGGATGCTTTTTTCGACGGGATCTTTCAGCATGCAGAGGAAACTCTTGCCAGAACACCGGAGATGCTTCCGGTCCTGAAAGAAGCAGGTGTTGTGGATTCTGGTGGACAGGGACTTCTGGAAGTTTTCCGTGGTGCCATCGACGGATATCATGGAAAAGAAGTGGATTATTCCCAGTTTGAAACAGTAGCTCCTAAGATCACAAAAATTTCTCCTCAGGCAGAGGCAGACATTAAATTTGGATATTGTACAGAATTTATTATTCTTCTTGAAAAACCGCTTCCACAGGATGAGATCGACCGTTTCCGTGAATTTCTGGATTCCATCGGTGATTCCATTGTTTTGGTGGCTGATGATGAGATTGTCAAGGTACACGTGCACACCAATCATCCGGGACAGGCTTTTGAACGCGCACTCACGTATGGTCAGCTTTCCCGCATGAAGATTGACAATATGAGAGAAGAACATCAGGAAAAACTGATCAAAGATGCGGAAAAACTTGCAAAAGAACAGGCAGAAAACAAGGAACCTCCTAAGGATCATGGCTTTATTTCCGTATCCGTAGGCGAGGGACTTTCTCAGATTTTCCGTGAACTTGGCGTAGATTATCTGATCGAAGGCGGCCAGACTATGAATCCAAGTACCGAAGATATGCTCAATGCTATTGAGAAAGTAAATGCAAAAACAATTTATATTTTCCCGAATAACAAGAATATTATCCTTGCAGCAAATCAGGCGAGGGATCTGACTGAGGATAAGGAGATCATTGTAGTACCAACCAAGACAATCCCACAGGGAATTTCTGCAATGATCAGCTTTGTTCCGGAAAAAGGTGGCGAGGAGAATCTTGCTTCCATGACAGATGCTATATCCAGAGTAAAAACCGGACAGATTACTTATGCAGTTCGTGACACACGCATTGATGACAAGGAAATCCATGAGGGAGATATCATGGGAATCGGTGATGCAGGTATCCTTGCAGTAGGCAGGGATCGACTTCAGGTAGCAGAGGAGATGGTAGCAGAGATGGTTGACGAGGAATCTGAGATCATCAGTGTTTACTATGGTGAGGATGTATCGGAAGAAGATGCAGAGGCACTTTCTGATTCTCTTACTGAGAAATATCCGGAGTGCGAGGTTGAGCTGAACCAGGGCGGACAACCGATCTACTACTATCTGATTTCTGTAGAATAAAGAGTATAAAAAATGAATGAAAAGACACCTTTGCGTGAATTAAAAGGCGTGGGTGAGAAAACAGAGAAGCTTTTCCAGAAGATCGGGATCACGACTGCGGAAGAGCTTCTCCGTTATTATCCGCGGACTTACGATATATATGAGGAGCCTGTGGAGATTGCATCAGCAGAGGAGAACAAAACAGTCTCTATCCGTGCCACTATAGCAACAGGTATTTATATTAACCAGATACGCAATCTCCAGGTTCTGACAACAACTGTGGCAGATGCAAGCGGCCGATTACCGGTTGCCTGGTTCAATGCGCCTTATTTGAGGGGAACACTCAAAAAGGGCAGTGTGTTTATCCTCAGAGGAAAGATCATCAGAAAAAAAGGCCGTCCGCAGATGGAACATCCGGAGATTTTTACCCCGGCAGCTTATGAGGAGATCATTCACAGTATGCAGCCTGTATATGGTCTGACGAAAGGACTTTCCAACAAGATGATCACGAAGTTGGTCCATCAGATTTTGGATACAAGGCCTCTCCATGGGGAATATCTGCCGGAGGAGATACGGGAACGCTATCAGCTCGCAGATGCCAATTATGCAATCCGGACTATCCATTTTCCGAAAAATATGCAGGAGCTTCTCACAGCCAGGAAACGTCTGGTATTCGATGAATTTCTGCTTTTTGTGCTGGCAATACAGCTCTTGAAGGAGAAAACAGAAGAGGCTCCAAACACGTTTCCTATGAAACCAGTATGGACAACCGAGGAGATCATAGAAGGGCTTCCCTATGACCTGACCGGAGCCCAGAAGAATGTCTGGCATGAGATCGAACGGGATCTGAGCGGTCATAAGCTGATGTCCAGGCTTGTACAGGGGGATGTTGGTAGCGGCAAGACCGTGATCGCATTTTTAGCTATGGTACTTTCAGCAGAGAATGGATTTCAGAGTGCATTGATGGTACCGACAGAGGTTCTGGCAAATCAGCATTACGAAGGCTTTCTGAGGCTGATGGAAGAACAGAATATCGCTTCCTGCCATCCGGTGCTTCTGACAGGATCTACCACAGCCAGACAGAAGCGTGAGATCTATCAGAAGATCGCAGACGGTGAAGTGAATGTGATCATCGGAACTCATGCCCTGATCCAGGAAAAGGTGGAATATAAGAATCTGGGGCTTGTGATCACAGATGAGCAGCACAGATTCGGCGTTCGCCAGAGGGAAGCGCTGACGACCAGAGGAAATCCGCCTCATGTACTTGTTATGAGCGCAACCCCCATTCCCCGGACACTGGCGATCATTTTATACGGAGATCTGGATATTTCGATCATTGACGAGCTTCCTGCAAAAAGACTTCCGATCAAAAATTGTGTAGTAGGAACTTCCTACCGTCCCAAGGCATATTCTTTTATTGAAAAGCAAGTTCAGATGGGAAGGCAGGCTTATGTGATCTGCCCTATGGTGGAAGAGAGCGAAGGCCTGGAGGCAGAGAATGTTACAGATTATGCAAGAAAGCTTCAGGAGGTCCTGCCGAGAGAGATCAGCATAGAGATTCTTCACGGAAAGATGAAGCCAAAAGAGAAAAACAGGATCATGGAGGCTTTTGCTTCCGGCGAGATCCAGGTGCTGGTATCTACCACAGTTGTGGAGGTCGGAGTGAATGTGCCAAATGCTACCGTTATGATGGTAGAAAACGCAGAACGTTTCGGGCTTGCCCAGCTTCATCAGCTTCGGGGCCGTGTAGGGCGTGGAGAGCATCAGTCATACTGTATTTTTATCCAGGGAAATAATGAAGAAAATACTTCTAAACGCCTGAAGATCCTCAATGAATCCAATGATGGATTTTATATAGCCGGAGAAGATCTGAAGCTTCGGGGTCCAGGAGATCTTTTCGGTATCCGCCAGAGCGGATTGATGGAATTTAAGATCGGTGATATCTACAATGATGCCGGAATTTTGAAGAATGCAAGTGAAGCAGCTGGTGAGATCCTGGCACTGGATTTTGATCTTATCCTGCCTCAGCATAAGGCTTTAAAGGAGCATCTCAAGGGGTATATGAGTGAAGAACTGGAAAATCTGGGGATCTAACCTTGCGTTCTTTCACAAAAAGTGATATCCTAAAATTCGAGAAAAGATTAACAAATCCCTTGTAAGGAGGCTATAAACATGGCTAGGACAAAGAAAGCTGCAACCAAGACAACTGTAAAAACGGCTTCAGTAAGCGAGACTCCTGCAAAATCTGTAGTAACCGCATCCGAAGAGAAAGCCATTAAGGCTGAGACACCGAAGACAGACGATGCAAAAGCATCTGTAGAGACAAAAGCAACTGAGAAGACAGCAGAGGTAAAACCTGCTGCTGAGAAACCAGTAGAAGAAAAAGCAGCAGAAGTAAAATCTGATGAAGAGAAAACAACAGCTGTAAAATCAGAAGAACCGGCTAAGAAAACAACTGCCAGGAAGACAACAACACGAAAAACTACTGCAGCTAAGAAAACAACAACCAGGACGGCTGCTAAGACAACAGCGACTAAAACAACAAGAAAAACAGCAGCTAAGAAAGCTGAGCCAGTAACAGAAGTATATGTTCAGTACTGGGGCAAGGAGATACATACTTCAGAGGTTGCTGACAGGATCAAAAAGATCTGGACAGAGGACATGGGCAAAAAAGCCTCTGAACTGAAAGATCTCAAAATCTACATTAAACCGGAAGATAATGGTGCACATTATGTGATCAACGGAGATGTTACAGGATTTATCGGACTGTAAAAAGAGTCTCTGATAAAAAGTATATAAAAGAGTATGTAAGATGGCCTGCTATAGAGAAAATCTGTAACAGGCTATTTCTTTTGTGTATTTGACCAAATGAGAATAGCATGATGACTGCAAAACTGTTTTCGGAGCATCAGCAGATGTAATCGGAAAGTACAGGAATTGCTGTAAATAAATATAGGATTTTAAGATTTTTTGATCTTATTATTTGTATAATGTGTGGATATGTTTATGAAATAAGCTCTCTTTTTATATAAAATTAAAAGATGTTGTCTGGCAGTTTTTCAGTTCTGTCAGACAGCATCTTTTTTTGCATGAGCTTAGATCAACTCAGCATAGCAATAAAACTACCTGCGCACACAGATTTAGTACTGCTGTCCGCCCTGGGAGTTGCCGGACATCTGCCGCTCCTGCGCCTCGATCATTTTTTTGACCATATATCCGCCTACGGATCCGTTCTGTTTGGAAGTCAGGTTTCCGTTGTATCCGTCTGTAAGCGGAACACCCAGCTCGTTTGCTACCTCATATTTGAAACGGTCAAGTGCGCCCTTTGCTTCCGGTACAACTGCTTTGTTAGAAGAAGTGTTACTTGGCATAATTCATTTCCTCCTTGGTTGTTGTTTGTTTTGATGTTACATTGCTAGTATATGAAATCCGTAAAATAATACACTGGCAGTTAAAGGAAATCAAAAATATAAAAAACAGAATGTATGGTTGCTTTTTTACAGGAACAGAAGTTATAATAATTTCTGCACAACATATAATATCTGTCAGACAAAAATAAGGGGGTCCCGTGAAAAAGAAACGTTATCCTACATACAAACGAAAATATAAACGAAAAAAACAGCCCATGCGAAAAATACTCACAGCTATTATTCTGTGTGTTACCCTTGCAGTATGTAATGGATGGATGCCGCCGCGGAGCCTGAAAGAGGTAAAAGATCAAAGTCGGATCTTCGGACAGGTATTTCTTACATATATAGAAGAAAATGCACAGATCCTCTGGGAAGATGTTTCGGAATCCGCTTCCGATGCAGTGGCAGGTTTGCTGAAACAATCCCAGACGAAGACAGGAGAGCAGACAGAATCTGTTTCTCTGGATCAGATTCCGGAATACAGCGACAGTCCATATGTGGAGATCAATGGAAATGTACCATCTTTTTCTGATGAAAAAAGCGCAGGACCTGCATACGAATTTTATAGTGAACTAGATTCCCTGGGGCGCTGTGGTTATGCAGAATCCAAGGTCACACCGGAGCTGATGCCTGTCGAAGAGCGAGGAGCGATCGGAATGGTGAAGCCTACAGGATGGCATACTGTAAAATATGAAAATGTAGATGGCCGGTATCTGTATAATCGCTGCCATCTTATCGGGTATCAGCTGACTGGAGAGAATGCAAACAAGAAAAACCTTATCACAGGAACCAGATATCTCAATGTGACGGGAATGCTTCCTTTTGAAAATGAGGTTGCAGATTACGTGCACAGTACAGGAAATCCCTGCATGTATCGTGTAACTCCGTTTTTTAAGGGAGATGAACTGGTAGCTCGGGGTGTGGAAATGGAAGCCGAATCCGTTAAAGACCAGAAGATATCTTTCCATGTTTTTGTTTATAACATACAGCCGGGAATTGAAATTGATTATACTACAGGAAACAGCTGGGAAGAATAGAGTATATGGAGCAACGCCGGGGAAAATATTAATTTTTCATGAATTTACATGAATTAAATTGCACTTTTTTGGGCGTTATGCTAGAATCAGTTACAGAGTTATATGATTTTACCTATATAAAAGGGGAGAAAAGGGATGTAACCCAAGGGCAGAATGGAGAGGTGAATTATGAATTTAGGAATTATTGCGCATAACAGTAAGAAAGTTCTGATTGAAGACTTCTGTATTGCATACAAGAATATCCTTGCCAAACATGAAGTATATGCAACCGGAACAACAGGAAGAAGAATTGAGGAAGCAACCAGTCTTCACGTTCACAAGTTTCTTGCCGGAAGTATAGGCGGAGACAAACAGTTTATGGAGATGGTAGAACGTCAGGATCTGGATATGGTGATCCTGTTTTATAACCCTGTCATGATGGACCCGGCAGAGCCGGATATCATGAGCATTGTCAAACGCTGCGACCAGTACAATATTCCGGTTGCTACAAATATTGCCACTGCGGAACTTCTGATCCTTGGACTGGCCCGCGGTGATCTGGATTGGAGATTAAATCTGAAATGAGAGTCATAGCAGGAAAAGCACGTAGATTGAACTTAAAAACCATTCCCGGAAATGAGACACGACCAACAACAGACCGTATTAAGGAAACTCTTTTTAACATTCTCCAGCCTGAAATACCTGGTTGTCGTTTTCTGGATCTGTTTTCCGGAAGCGGAGCGATCGGTATTGAAGCTCTGAGCCGTGGAGCCGAGTATGCTGTATTTGTTGAAAAAAATCCCAAAGCATGTACTTGTATCCGCGAAAATCTTTCATTTACAAAACTCACGGATGGTGGTAAACTGCTGAACATGGATGTGCTTCAGGCACTGCGTTCACTGGAAGGCGGAGAACCATTTGACTGTATTTTTATGGATGCACCATACGAACAGCATCTGGAACAACCAGTCCTTGAGTATCTGGCTGACAGCACTCTTGCAGATGAAAACACGCTGATCGTTGTGGAGGAAGATCTGCATACGGATTTTTCTTATGTAGAGGACCTTGGATATCGTCTGGTACGTTCCAAGGAATATAAAACCAACAAGCATGTTTTCCTAAAAAAATGAAAGAGAGACAGACATATGATAACAGCAGTATACCCGGGAAGCTTTGACCCGGCAACCTATGGCCATCTTGACATCATTAAGCGGGCAAGCATTTCATTTGACCGGGTTATAGTGGGAGTTTTGCATAATTCTGCAAAAAGTCCGTTGTTTTCTGTAGAAGAACGTGTTAAGATACTAACAAAGGCGACAAAAGATATCCCGAATGTGGAGGTGAAAGCATTCGAGGGCCTGTCAGTGAACTTTGCCAGGGAAAACCATGCCCAGGTGATCGTTCGAGGGCTTCGTGCTGTCACGGATTTTGAATATGAACTGCAGATGGCCCAGACTAATCGTGTTCTGGCACCGGATGTGGACACCGTTTTTCTTACAACCAGTCTGGAATATGCATACTTAAGCTCCACGATTATGAAAGAAGTTGCTAATTTCGGAGGAAATCTGAGCAAATTCGCTCCACGTGAGATTACGGATGCAGTCGAAGAGAAATTGAAAAAAAGAGAAACAGAGAAATAAGGAGAGTGTATTATGAGCAGCAGAATTGAACAGATTATTCAGGAGATTGAAGAGTATGTGGACAGCTGTAAATTCCAGCCTCTTTCCACTACCAAGATCGTAGTGAACAAAGAAGAGATTGAGGAGTATTTACGTGAACTTCGTCTGAAAACTCCGGATGAGATCAAACGTTATCAGAAGATCATCAGCAATAAGGATGCGATCCTTGAGGATGCTCAGGCTAAAGCTGACAGTCTGATCGCAGATGCTCAGGCCAAAGCTCAGGAACTGGTTACACAGCATGAGATCATGCAGAAAGCATATGCACAGGCAAATGAGACCATAAATGCTGCAAATAAGCAGGCTCAGGAGATTCTTGATTCTGCAACACAGGATGCAAACAGCATTCGTCTCAGTGCGATCACATACACGGATGATATGATGGCTAATATCGGTTCTGTCCTGAACCAGACACTTGAAGATGCCGGTGGTAAATATAAAGCATTTATTGATGCTCTGCAGAGCTGCCTTGAGGTTGTTAATCATAATCGTCAGGAGCTTGCACCACAGACTGCTCAGGCAGCGGCAATCTCCAATACCTTCCAGGATGATGACAGTTCTTCTGTAACAAAAGAAGACGAAGATCTGTTAGACGATATCGGAGAAAACTAGGATCAGGAATATCACACTGGCGTTCAGACATTTTGAAATAGCGTAGGGGATCAGTGACAAACTGTTTTCCAATACGCTTTTTGTCTGAGCCATGACACAAAAGCCACCAAAAGAAGTCAGGATCATAGAAGCAAGGTATCTGCTTTTCCATGGCAGTGGTGCGTCGGCAATCTGTTCCAACCCGGTAGTTAGTTCCAGTGGTGCTGTGAACAGCATACAGCTTTGTGCATGAAATGGCCAGTAAAATCTGATACAGGCGAGTATCAGTGAGAAGATGAGAATATAGCCCCCGAGACGTGTGATGGTTTCAAATCCGTCCATGATCGAGACATCCAGGATGGCTCCTGTGGAGTCCTGTTGGTATGTCTCTTTTTTTATCTTGTTTACGCAGACAGAGTCCACGGTATGCCCGCGATATACAACGAAACGGAAAAACAGCATACAAAAGAGATCTGCCGCCAGAAAAGTGAGGATCATCTGTACTGCTGATATCTTATTTTTCAAGAGTATGCCGGAAAGATAGGAAATGATAAATGCGGGACTTGCATTGCAGCTAAACGTAAGAAGATATTCCCCTTCTCTGCGGGAAATCTGCTGGTTTATGTACAGATCATGTGCCAGTTTAGCTCCCATAGGATATCCGCATAACAGACCCAGGATCAGAACATAGGCTCCAGCAGGTGAAAGCCCGAAAAACGTTTTCCAGAAGAAAGCAGATGGTTTCAGAAGCTTCCGGATATTTCCGGTTTTTAATAATGCTCCTGTCAGGATCAGAAATGGCAACAGAGTGGGAAGCATGATATTCAACCACAATCCAAGGCCATTTTTTACTCCAGTAAGAGCTTCTTTTGGATGAAAAAGCAGAAAAAGCAACAGGCAGATATAGAAAAATATGATTATTTTTCGTTTCATAAAAACAGGTCCTTGCTTTTTTTACAGTATATGATTATTATAAAAGACAAATGAATTTATGAAGCAGAAGGAGGCAGAATTTATGCCAGTATTAGAAAATTGTGAACCAAAGAGAGTTTTTCATTATTTTGAAGAAATCTGCAAGATTCCTCATGGTTCCAGAAATACAAAACAGATCAGTGATTTCCTTGTGGAATTTGCGAAGGATCATGGATTCAGATACGTACAGGACGAGCTGAATAATGTAGTGATCTACAAGCCAGGCACACCAGGATATGAGAATTCTCCCACAGTGATCATCCAGGGCCACATGGATATGGTATGTGAAAAACGACCAGACGTAGATCATGATTTTACAAAAGATGGTTTGAACATCTCTGTAAAAGATGGTTATATCACAGCCAACGGAACAACTCTTGGCGGTGATGATGGTATTGCAGTTGCTTATGGTCTTGCCCTTCTTGACAGTACAGATATTCCACACCCTCCTCTTGAAGTGCTGCTCACGGTTGATGAGGAGATTGGTCTTCTTGGTGCAGTCGGTCTGGACTGCAGCGTGCTGAAGGGAAGAAGATTTATCAATCTGGATTCTGAAGCGGAGGGAAGTCTCTGGATCAGCTGTGCCGGCGGTCTTTCCGGTATCAGCCATATCCCTGTCCAGCGTGTAGAAGGAGAAGGAGAAAAGGTACAGGTCAAAGTCTGTGGACTTATGGGCGGACATTCCGGTGCCGAGATTGACAAGAACAGAGCTAATGCCAATAAACTTATGGGACGGTTTCTTTACGGGCTTAAGAAAAAATCGGAATATGCCCTTATTTCTCTTACAGGCGGACAGAAAGACAATGCCATTACAAGAGAGTGCACCGCAGAATTTCTTACCGATTCCGTTGCTGAGGTAAAAGCTTACGCAAAAGAGCTCCAGGAGCAGGTCCGTGAGGAATATACAGGCTCTGACGAAAACATTACTTTTGAAATAACAGAAAAGGATACTGCAACAGCAGAGGTTCTTCATCCTACAAGTCAGGAAAAAATCGTATTTTATCTGCAGAATGTACCATTCGGAATCCAAAAAATGAGCGGAACCATCAAAGGTCTGGTGGAAACCTCCAGCAATATCGGCATCCTCCGTTTGGATGAGGACGAGCTTTTTGCAAGTTCCAGTGTAAGAAGCTCTGTAGACGCTGCATGCAGTGCATTATCTGATAAGATTGAATATCTTACAGAATTTCTTGGTGGCGACTATGAAGTACAGGGTGCATATCCGGCATGGGAGTACAGAAAAGACTCTCCGTTACGAGATAAAATGGTTGCAGTTTTTGAGGAAATGTATGGCCATAAGCCTGAAGTCGTTGCGATCCACGCAGGCCTTGAATGTGGGCTTTTCTATAAAAAAATGGAAGGACTGGACTGTGTATCCCTTGGACCGGATATGAAGGATATCCATACATCCGAGGAGGTTCTCAGCATTGCTTCCACAGAAAGAGTATGGAACTATCTTGTACAGGTTCTCAAAAATCTGAAAGACTGATCCAGTTCGGAGTATGTTCGAACTTTTACCCTGGAGAAATGAAAGGTTTCTCCAGGGTATTTTTATGCCCTGATAAAAAATATTCATAAAATACAGAATTTTACATATATATAGATTTGTGGATGCATCACACAAAAAGGAAAATAATTCTATAATTTTTTAATAAAAAATTGATAAACAATCCCTTTTTTTTCAAAACATATGTTATAATAAAAAATGTATGCCGCTGTCACCAAAACAAAAAAGAGACTGACGGCAGATGATAAGGAGCGAGCAACATGGAAATACAGTTATGGCGAAGTATTTTGTGCCCTTACGAGCTGGCTGTCAAAGAACTGACAGTCAAGTTTAAACATATGATAGAAGAGTATCACGAAAATGATCGTTATTCTCCCATTGAACAAGTCAGTGGAAGAGTAAAAAGCGTTTCCAGTATCCTGGAGAAAATGCAGCGTAAAGATATCCCGATCGAACAGCTGGAAACAGAAATGGAAGATCTGGCAGGAGTACGGATCATTTGTCAGTTTGAAGAAGATATCGATACCGTTGCTGCGATCATCCGAAAAAGAACAGATATGGAAGTCAAAAGTGAAAAGAACTATCTGACACATATCAAGCAGAGCGGTTACCGGAGCTATCACATGATCCTTTATTATACAGTGGAGACTATTAACGGGCCGAAACGGCTTCAGGTAGAAATACAGATCCGTACCATGGCAATGAATTTCTGGGCAACGATCGAACATTCCCTTCAGTATAAATACAAAGGTGATATGCCTCCTCATGTAGCAGAACGTCTTAGTAAAGCATCCGATGCGATCATTTCGCTGGATCATGAAATGTCTTCTGTGCGCAACGAAATCATGGATGCTCAGAATTCATCGCAGATGCAGTCCAATCTTGTAAAGGATATTCTGAATAATATTGAAAATCTCTACCGTGTTTCCAGTGAACGGGAAGTCAGCAAAATACAGGATGAGTTCCTGCGGGTATTCAAAACCAAGGATCTGCGTCAGCTGGAACGCTTCCACAGGCAGCTGGATATCATTGCAGAGGGTTATCGTGCCCAGGCAGTCCATCACAGCATATGAACACAGAGCAGACAGTACTAATACACTTACATACGAGGAATTATAAATGCAGGATTTTTTACCAGTTACAAGAGAAGATATGAAGTCAAGAGGCTGGGATGAGTTGGATTTTGTCTACGTGACAGGAGATGCCTATGTGGATCATCCGTCTTTTGGATCTGCGATCATTGGACGTCTTCTGGAAAGCAGAGGATATCGTGTAGGCATGATCCCTCAGCCTGACTGGCGAAAGAAGGAGAGCATCCAGGTGTTCGGGGAACCGCGCCTGGGTTTTCTCGTTACAGCAGGAAACATGGATTCCATGGTGAATCATTATACGGTTTCCAAAAAGCACCGAAGCACAGATGCCTATTCTCCGGGAGGAAAAATGGGATTAAGACCGGACAGGGCTTCTGTTGTATACAGCAATCTGATCCGGCAGACCTATAAACATACGCCTGTCATTCTTGGCGGGATCGAAGCCAGTCTTCGAAGAATGGCACATTACGATTATTGGGAAAATAAGGTCAAGCACAGTATTCTGATCGATTCCGGTGCGGATCTGATCTCTTATGGAATGGGGGAACATTCCATCCTGGAGATCGCAGAAGCCCTGCAAAGCGGGATTCCGGTCCAGGAGATCACATATGTGGCAGGGACGGTTTTTAAAAGCCATGATATCAGCAGGGTTTACGATCCAGTGATCCTTCCGTCATTTGAACAGGTACAGACCGATAAAAAAGCTTATGCGGACAGCTTTGCCATTCAGTACCGAAACACAGATCCATTTACAGCAAAGCCTCTGGCAGAATCTTATGGGAACCGTGGATATGTGATACAGAATCCACCATCTCAGCCTCTGACGCAGATGGAAATGGACGATGTTTACGATCTGCCTTATACGGGACAATATCATCCCATGTATCAGAAAGAAGGCGGGATTCCGGCACTGAAAGAGATCAAATTCAGTCTGACCAGCAACAGAGGATGCTTTGGAAGCTGTAATTTCTGTGCGCTGACCTTTCATCAGGGCCGTATCCTTCAGACGAGAAGTCATGATTCCATTCTGAAAGAAGCTGAAAAGATGACAGAGGATCCGGATTTTAAAGGCTATATCCATGATGTAGGAGGCCCCACGGCTGATTTCCGTTATCCTTCCTGCAAAAAGCAGCTGACAAAAGGAGTCTGCAAGGAGCGGCAGTGCCTGTTTCCTTCTCCGTGTAAGAATCTGACGGTAGACCACAAGGATTATCTTCAGCTTCTCAGAAAGGTAAGGAACATCCCCAAAGTCAAAAAAGTTTTTGTCCGTTCCGGCATTCGGTTTGATTATCTGATGGCAGACCCGGATAAAACTTTTCTTAATGAACTTGTGAAATATCACATCAGCGGTCAGCTGCGAGTAGCACCGGAGCATGTTTCCGATGAAGTCCTGAAGTTTATGGGCAAGCCCAGGCACGAGGTTTATGAGAACTTTCTGAAGGAATATGAAAAAGCAAATGCGCGGACTGGTAAACAGCAATATGCCGTTCCGTATTTCATGTCGTCCCATCCCGGGTGTACAATGAAGGAAGCCGTGAAGCTTGCGGAATACGTCCGTGATCTTGGATTTACGCCGGAGCAGGTTCAGGATTTTTATCCAACGCCATCGACACTTTCTACCTGCATGTATTACACAGGAATCCATCCGCTGACAGGCGAAAAGGTATATGTGCCGAAAAATCCACACGAAAAAGCAATACAGCGAGCACTGATGCAGTATAAAAATCCGGAAAATCGCGAACTGGTCCTGGAAGGACTTAAGATGACCGGACGTATGGATCTGGTCGGCTTTGGACCGAAATGTCTGATCCGTCCCAGAGAGCTTCATAAAAAAGCCAAAAAAACACAGACAAGGAGTTCGGCACATGAAAGATACCAGAAAAAGAAAAACAAAAAAAGGTGATTTCGGTTATTTTAACAGCGAAAAAAAACGAAGACTCCTGATCACCGCAGGATTATTTTCGCTTCCACTGCTCATTTTCTTTGTGGCGTGGGCCGTCAACGGAACAAGAATGACAGTCTGGACGGTTCTGACCGTAGTAGGCTGTCTGCCAGGCTGTAAATCCATGGTAAGCCTGATCATGATCCTGTTACGTCATCCTATGGATGAAAAGATCTATAAAGAGATCTGCGAACATGCAGGAGACCTGGTCATGTCCTATGAAATGTACATGACTTTTTATGAGAAAAGCGGTTACCTGGACGCTGTTGCCGTGTGCGGAAATACAGTAGTGGGTTATACCAGTGATCCAAAAGCAGATATCACCTACCTTGCAGAGCAGTCACAGAAAATCATCCGTAAAAACGGATATAAAGTGGATGTAAAGATCCTGAAGGACCTGAAGCCCTATCTGGAACGTCTGGATTCCATGAATGAGCACAAAGAATCTCTGAGAAACGGGATTAAATTCACACCGGATGAACGATACCCGGATCTTTCCAGAGAAGAACTGATCAAACATACGATCCTGGCAATCTGTCTGTAGGAGCATTATATAATGAAAGAATTTATCATTAACGAAAACGAGGCCGGACAGCGTTTTGACAAATATCTGGCCAAGCTTCTCCGCGAAGCTCCAAAGAGCTTTTTCTACAAAATGATGAGGAAAAAAAATATCACGCTCAATGGAAAAAAAGCCACCGGGAATGAAAAGCTGTTTTCAGGAGATCATGTAAAACTGTTTTTAAGTGATGAAACATTTGAAAAATTCAGCGGAAATGATTCTGCTCCACGGGCACATTATGCTCTGGATATCATTTACGAGGATGAAAATATCCTGTTGATCAACAAACCGGCAGGAATGCTTTCTCAGCCTGTTGATGACGGAACCCCTTCACTGGTAGAATATCTGACTGGCTATCTTCTGAAAAATGGCTCTCTTACAGAGAATGATCTGAGAACCTTTCGTCCTTCCGTATGCAACCGCCTTGACCGCAATACCAGTGGGCTGATAGCGGCAGGCAAAAGCCTTTCCGGTCTGCAGGAACTTTCAGGGATGTTCAAGTCCAGGGAACTTCATAAATATTACCTCTGTCTTGTGGAGGGAGTTTTAAAAGAAGAAAGATATATCAAAGGTTATCTGGCAAAAGATAAAAAAAGCAACAAAGTAACCATCTATAAACAAGAGAAAGAAAATGCCCTGCCAGTGGAAACAAAGTATTATCCGTTGGGTACCAATGGAACCCGTACCCTTCTTAAGGTTGAACTGATCACAGGACGTGCACATCAGATTCGTGCCCACCTTGCTTCGGAGGGACATTCGATTGTTGGTGATCCCAAATATGGAAAAGCCGATAAAAAACTGAAAGGACAGCTGCTTCATTCTTTTCGAATGGAGTTTCCATCTATGAAAGGAAGCCTGTCATATTTATCCGGGAAGGTCTTTACGGCACCGCTTCCGGAAATCTTTCTCAGAACACTAAAAGAGGAAAAGTTGGAGGAGAGTTATTATGAAAATCTGGAATGAAATATGGGATTACGTCAAGATGATTATCATCGTGGTAGTTGTAGTCCTGGTTATCAACAATGTAGTACTGATCAATGCAAAGATCCCGTCAGAATCTATGGAAAATACCATTATGACCGGGGATCGTATCTTTGGTTATCGTCTGGCCTATGGTCTGAATATGGATGTATTTGGCCACGAGATCTCAAAAAAATGGAAAGATCCGGAACGCTTTGACATTGTGATCTTCAAATATCCGGATGATGAGTCTCAGCTGTTCATCAAACGTATCATCGGTCTTCCCGGAGATAAAGTAGAGATCAAAGATGGTAAAGTTTATATCAATGATTCAGAGACACCTCTGGATGATTCCTTTGTGCCGGAAACTCCTCTTGGAAGCTTCGGACCATACGAAGTACCGGAAAACTGTTACTTTATGATGGGAGACAACCGTAACAATTCCAAGGATTCCCGATACTGGCAGAATACGTATGTACAGTTTGATCAGATCGTCGGAAAAGCGGAGATCCGTTATTTCCCATCCATCAAGCTTCTGGATTAAAGGACAGCTCTTATGGCAACATGGAACAGCAGAGGACTTCGTGGTTCTACTCTGGAGGAACTTATCAATCGTACCAATGAGCAGTACAGGGAAAAGGGACTGGCCCTCATCCAGAAAATTCCGACGCCTATCACTCCGGTTAAAATGGATAAAACCTCCCGGCATATCACGCTGGCATATTTTGAACAGAAAAGTACCGTAGATTATATCGGAGCAGTACAGGGAATCCCTGTCTGCTTCGATGCAAAAGAATGCTGTGTAAAAACTTTTCCCCTTGCGAACATTCATCCTCATCAGGTAGCATTTATGGATGAGTTTGAAAAGCAGAAGGGGATTGCTTTTTTTCTGATCTATTTCAGCGCAGATAATGTTTTTTATTATCTTACCCTTCGTAAGCTGAAGGAATTCTGGAAAAGGATGGAAGACGGCGGACGAAAAAGTTTTCGTCGGGAAGAGCTGGACCAGGAATTTTATCTTTCCGGAAAAAATGGATTTCTGGTTCCTTATCTGGAAGGAATCCAGAAAGATCTGCAATTACGGGATTGACTTTTGGAAAGGTTTCCTATATAATCAAATTTAAGTTTTTCTGTGATAGCATGGTAGCGAATTAAAGTGAAACACAGGAAATCTCAAAATGTGTTACGGAGGAAATGAGCATGCAGCGTATTTTTCATACACCTGAAGGTGTGCGGGACATTTATGGAGAGGAATGCAGCCGCAAAAAACGGCTCCAGAAGGAGCTCCACCAGGTGTTTTCAAGATATGGATATGAAGATATAGAAACACCGGGATTTGAGTATTTTGAAGTGTTCAGCAATGAAGTAGGAACGATTCCATCCAAGGACTTATATAAATTTTTTGACAGAGAGGGAAACACACTTGTTCTCAGACCTGACTTTACACCGTCTGTTTCCAGAGCATGTGCAACTTATTTTGATCCGGAAAAGGGACCTGTAAGACTTTGTTATACCGGAAATACATTTATCAACAATTCCAGTTACAGAGGTCAGATGAAAGAAAATACTCAGATGGGTGTTGAACATATGGGAGATGATTCTGCAGCAGCAGATGCTGAAATTCTTGCTATGACCGTGGAGTGTCTGAAGGCAGCAGGACTTACCGAATTCCAGGTTAGCGTAGGCCAGGTAGATTATTATAAATCCCTGCTTGCAGAGGCAGATCTGGGGCCAGAGATAGAAGAGCATCTTCGTGAGCTGATCTCTCAGAAGAATTATTTTGGTGTGGAAGAACTTCTTAAGGGACAGAATTTAGGCGATAACCTTTCCAAGGCTTTTGCTGAACTGCCTCAGATGTTCGGTTCAGCAGAAGTGTTGGAAAAAGCAAAAAAACTCACCTCCAATCCAGAGGCACTTTCTGCAGTAAAACGACTGGAAGAAATTTATGAGATCCTGAAAGTATACGGCTGTGAGAAATACATTGCTTTTGATTTTGGAATGCTCAGTAAGTTCCGTTATTATACAGGGATCATTTTCCAGGCCTATACATATGGAACCGGTGAACCTCTGATCAAAGGCGGACGATACAACGAATTGATGAAACATTTCGGAAAACCGGCTTCTTCCATTGGATTTGCCATTGTGGTCGATAACCTGATGCTCGCGCTTTCCAGACAGAAACTGACTGTTCCGGCCGGTGATAAGACCATTGTGATCACCTATGATCCGGAAAATCTGAAAAAAGCGATCCAGGAAGCAATGGAGCTTCGAAACGAAGGTAAAAAAGTGGCATTGTGCCCGACAAAGGAGGAGCAGGACTGATGAGATATCTTACATTTGCCCTCACAAAAGGGCGTCTGGCCAGCAAAACACTGGATATGTTTGAGAAGATCGGTATTACATGTGAGGAGATGCGTGACAAAGATTCCCGAAAGCTGATCTTTACCAACGAGGAACTGAAGCTGAAGTTTTTCCTTGCAAAAGGTCCGGATGTGCCGACTTATGTAGAGTATGGTGCAGCAGATATCGGTATCGTAGGTAAGGATACCATTCTGGAAGAAGGAAGAAAGCTATATGAGGTTATGGATCTTGGATTTGGAGCATGTCGCATGTGCGTATGCGGCCCTGAAAGCGCCAGGGAAGTTCTGAATAACAATCAGCTGATCCGTGTAGCTACAAAATATCCAAATATTGCAAAGGATTACTTCTATAACAAAAAGCATCAGACTGTGGAAATCATTAAGCTGAACGGTTCCATTGAGCTTGCACCGATCGTAGGACTTTCCGAGGTTATCGTGGATATCGTGGAAACCGGAAGCACCCTTCGTGAGAATGGCCTGAAGGTGCTGGAAGAAGTCTGCCCGCTGTCTGCACGTATGGTAGTCAATCAGGTCAGCATGAAAATGGAAGATGAACGGATCCGCAAACTGATCACGGAACTTCGAGGTGTGGTCAAATAAACTGAGCAACAGATGAACCTCCAAAATACAGAAAGAAGGCAGAATTTATTATGCGTAAGGTAAAACTCACCAAAGAATCTACAAAAGATATTCTGGAAACTCTCTTAAAAAGAAGCCCTAATAATTATGGAAAATACGAGGATGCAGTAGCAAATATACTTGCCAAAGTAAAAGCAGAGGGAGATACCGCGTTATTTGCATTTACCAGAGAATTTGATAAAGTCGAAGTGACAAGGGATACGATCCGTGTAACACCGGAGGAGATCGAGGAAGCATACAAGCTGGTAGATCCTTCCCTGATCGATGTGATCAAAAAAGCACTGGTGAATATCCGCAGCTATCACGAAAAGCAGCTTCTGAACAGCTGGTTCACAAGCACAACAGACGGAACCATGCTTGGTCAGAAGGTAACCGCTCTGAACCGTGTAGGTGTTTACGTTCCCGGTGGAAAGGCTGTATATCCGTCTTCCGTGCTGATGAATATCGTTCCTGCAAAAGTTGCCGGTGTTGACCGTATTGTAATGACAACACCTCCTGGAAAAGACGGAAAAGTTAATCCAAGCACACTTGTTGCCGCCAACGAAGCCGGTGCAGATGAAATCTATAAAGTGGGTGGTGCACAGGCCATCGGAGCACTTGCATATGGAACCGAGAGTATTCCAAAGGTTGACAAAATCGTAGGACCCGGAAATATTTTTGTTGCGCTTGCAAAAAAGGCAGTTTATGGATACGTAAGCATTGATTCTATTGCCGGCCCAAGCGAGATCCTCGTTCTTGCAGATGAGACTGCAAATCCTCGTTATATTGCAGCAGATCTTCTTTCTCAGGCAGAACATGATGAGATGGCATCTGCGATCCTGATCACAACAAATGAGGAATTTGCAGATCAGGTAGATAAAGAAGTCAGAGGTTTTGTTGAGGTACTTTCCAGAAAAGCCATTATCGAGAAATCCCTGGAGAACTTTGGCTATATCCTGATCGCAGAAGATATGGACGAGGCCATTGAGGCTGCCAATGAAATTGCTTCTGAACATATGGAGATCGTCACAAAGAATCCTTTTGAAGATATGATGAAGGTACGAAATGCAGGTGCGATTTTTATCGGAGAGCACAGCTCTGAACCCCTTGGAGATTATTTTGCAGGACCAAACCATGTGCTTCCTACCAATGGAACTGCCAAATTTTTCTCCGCACTTTCTGTAGATGATTTTATCAAAAAATCCAGTATTGTATATTATTCAAGAGAAGCACTCCGAAAGATCCACAAGGACATTATCCAGTTTGCCACATCGGAACAGCTGACTGCACACGCAAATTCCATTGCAGTCCGTTTTGAGGAAGAGGACAAGGAGAACGAATAATGGCAAGAGAAGCACTGATTGAAAGAAACACAAAAGAAACGCAGATACGTCTGCAGCTGAATATTGATGGAACAGGAAGTTCCGATGTTGATACAGGCATTGGCTTTTTTGACCATATGCTGGACGGTTTTACGCGCCATGGACTGTATGATCTTACGCTGAGAGTCCACGGTGATCTGAATGTAGATGATCATCACACCATTGAAGATACAGGGATCGTCCTTGGAAACGCTATCCGTGAGGCAGTTGGCGACAAAAAAGGGATCAAACGTTACGGCAGCTGTATCCTTCCTATGGATGAAGTGCTTGTGCTCTGCGCAGTAGATCTTTCCGGAAGACCTTATCTTGGATGGGATGCAGAGTTTCCTACAGAAAAAATAGGAGATATGGCCACAGAGATGGTAAAGGAATTCTTTTATGCAGTATCCTATTCTGCGGCAATGAATCTTCACATCAAAGTTCTTTCCGGAGGAAACAGCCATCATGTGGCAGAGGCCATGTTTAAAAGCTTTGCGAAAGCCCTTGATGCAGCAACACAATACGATTCCCGGATCACAGACGTGCTTTCTACCAAGGGAAGCCTCTGATACAGAAGGAGACCACTTATGAACAAACAGTTGATCCCATGTCTTTATCTTCATTCAGAAAAAGCGGTAACAGGATTTGGACAGAGAAATCTTTTCGGAGACGGAAATGTAGAAACACTTGCAAAATTTTACGGTGACAATGGGGCAGATGAGCTTCTGGTATTTGACTTTTCTTCTGCAGATGCAGAGCATGACCGTGCGATCGGAAAAATCCGTGATATCTGTCAGGCATCTGAAATCCCGGTTATCGCAGCGGGAAATATCAAACGTATGGAAGATGTAAAAAAGCTGATCTATGCGGGATGTGCCAAAGTTGTACTGAATTTTTCGAAAGAGAATAATATCAAACTTCTGGAAGAAGTATCACGCCGCTTTGGAAAAGAGCGTATGATGATCAGCATCTCTGATCTGAGAGAATTCACAGAAAATCAGGATCTGATCGAAAAATATGCAGACACTGTTCTGGCTCTGGACACTGTCGAAAATGAAATCGCAGAGATTTCTCAGATTTCCATTGTTCTTCATACCGATGAAAACAGATATGAGAACGTTCTGAAGCTTTTAGGAGAAGCAGCTGTGTCCGGACTTTGCGGTGCTTATGTAAGCAGTCTTGAAAATGATCTGCATACATTTAAGGAAACCTGCGAAGAAGCCAGAATTCCGGTAAACACATATAAAAGTAATATTGCATGGTCGGATTTTAAATTAAACAGTGACGGAATGGTTCCGGTTATTGTCCAGGATTACCGGACGGATGAAGTACTGATGCTGGCCTATATGAATGAGCTTGCTTTTAACACAACATTGAAGCTGGGAAAAATGACATACTGGAGCCGCAGCCGGAATGAGCTCTGGACCAAAGGGCTGACATCCGGACATGTACAGTATGTAAAGGCTCTTACTATTGACTGTGATAATGATACGATCCTTGCCAAAGTGGAGCAGGTTGGAGCAGCCTGCCATACAGGAAACCGTACCTGTTTCTTCAAACCTCTGATGAAAAAAGAGTACGATGATACCAATCCACTTCACGTGTTCCAGAATGTGTATGATGTGATCACTGACCGAAAAGAGCATCCAAAGGAAGGTTCCTATACTAATTATCTTTTTGATAAAGGAATCGACAAGATTTTGAAAAAAGTCGGTGAAGAATGCACAGAGATCGTCATTGCAGCCAAAAATCCGGATAAAGAAGAGATTAAATACGAAATTTCAGATTTTCTTTATCATATGATGGTACTCATGGTGGAAAAAGGAGTCAGCTGGGAAGAAATCACCAAAGAATTGGTAAAAAGATAAATTATATATCATTCAGGAAAAAAGCTTTTGTACGTCGGATCAGAATGAACGGTTACGAAAGCTTTTTTCTGTTTTCCCGGAATCTTAAAAGAATATGTACAATTTCGGTTAGGCATGATATACTTATCGTCAAAAGTGCGGAAATATAAAAAAGGAAAAGGGAAACAACCAATGATCAAAATTGATGACTGGGTGATTGAAAAAGGAGAGAAGGCACAGGGGAAAATTAAGATCACAGGATACGGCATAGCAATGCCGGCAACTGTGATATGCGGAGTGGAAGACGGACCGACGGTCCTGATCACGGCAGGAATACACAGTGCGGAGTATGTGGGAATCCAGGCAGCAATGGAACTTGCAAAAGAATTTCAGCCGGAAGAACTGAAGGGAAATGTGATCATCGTTCCACTGGTCAACGTCAGCGGCTTTGAGCATCGCACCATGAGTCTGGTCTATGAGGATGGCAAGAACCTGAACCGCGTTTTCCCCGGAGATCCTGAGGGAACAGCTGCAGATCGTATTGCCTATACTATAGTGACGAAACTTTTTTCTATAGCAGATTATTATATCGACCTGCACAGCGGAGATGGGTTCGAACAACTTCATCCCTATGTTTATTATGTAGGGGTTGTAGATGAAAAAACAGCAGAGAAGTCATTGCATATGGCACGGCATATCGGCGTAAAATATGTAGTCCGTTCCACAACCGCCACAGGTGGCGCCTATAATTATGCTTCTTCTCTTGGAATTCCAAGTATTCTTATCGAAAGAGGCGGACACAGCTACTGGACCTGGGAGGAAGTAGAACAGGATAAAAGAGACGTCCGTCACCTTGTTTTTCATCTCCAGGGAAAGACGTGTCATGGTCTGAAGCATTACCGTCAGATGCTTCTTGAAAATGTAGTCTATGAATATGCGCCGTATACCGGATGCTGGTATCCATCCAAGAAGCCTGGAGAGTACTTCTTTAAGGGAGAAGAACTGGGTGAATTGAGAGATTACTATGGAAATTTACTTTACACGTCTATTGCAACTGAAAACGGAGTCGTACTTTATCAGACAGCCAGCCTGAATATCATTGAAGACGGACCGATGATCGCATATGCGGCGATCACAGATACTCTGACCTGATAGTAAACAGACTTTTCAGAACGCTTCTGTCTGAAATCATATTGAAACAGTAAGAAAACCGGGTTTTACCATTTGCTATTCTATTTGTAAAAACAGCGAGGTAAAATCCGTGTTTTTTTAGCAGATCAAATAAATTTAATTGTCAAATCCCCAATGGGGGATATATACAATTCAAGCATCTTTAACAAAATTTATGAGTTTTCAAAAAATATAACATTTTTCCATAGACATAAACTATAGTTTTATCGTATAATATTTAGGTAATTTAACAGCATTTGCTGATTTTCACATCAGCCGTTGTAAGTTCCGAGAGGATTAATAGGGAAACCGGTGTAAATCCGGTACGATCCCGTCACTGTAAGGGGGAATCCTCAGACAAAATACCACTGGTCGAGTGCGTGAGAAATAGACCGGGAAGGTGCCTGAGGGTAAGGATCCTAAGTCAGGAGACCTGCTTGCAATTGTTTTAAAATGATTCTTACGGAAGATAGGAAGCATATTTTTTTATGTGCCCGTATTTCATCGCGGGCTTTTTTCGTGCAAATTTCTAAAATTCCATGCATGTTCTGCATAATAAGAATCCAGTAGTTTTTTTATCTAACTCAATTAAAACGGCAATGTTAAAATCGCATCAAATGAGGAAAGGAGTAAAACGTGACAAAGAAACAAATAGGAAAAAGATTTCTCCAGATCATCATTGTATTATTTGGAATCAGCTTTTTCACATTTGGACTGACCTACCTGTCACCTGGTGATCCTGCGGAGATCATGCTGACAGAATGTGGTAATCTTCCGACACCGGAGCTTCTGGAACAGACAAGACATGAGCTTGGCCTTGATCAGCCCTTTCTCGTGCAGTATGGTTCCTGGCTGAAGGGTGTTGTTACAGGAGATATGGGACAGTCCTATTCTTTCAAAATGCCGGTAACGGATAAACTGGTATCTTGTTTCTGGCCGACGCTGAGGATGTCTTTGCTGGCACTTTTGATGATGGTCATTATTTCCATACCGCTTGGAATCCTGGCCGCTGTATATCAGAACAAATTCCCGGATTATTTTGTGAGAGGAATTACCTTTGTGGGAGTATCTGTTCCAAGCTTCTGGCTGGGCCTGATCCTTCTCAGTATCTTTGGTGTTCAGCTTCGCTGGATCAATGTAGCAGGAGGAAGTACGGATTTCAAGTCTATGATCCTTCCGGCACTGACTCTTGCACTTGCCATGTCTGCGAAATATACCCGCCAGGTAAGAAGTGCGGTGCTGGAGGAGCTTCACCAGGATTATGTGACCGGTGCAAGAATGCGTGGAATCAAAGAAAGCGTGATCCTTTGGAAACACGTTCTTCCTAATGTAATGCTTCCGCTGGTAACACTGCTGGGTCTTTCCCTTGGAAGCCTCCTTGGAGGTACCGCAGTTGTAGAGATCATTTACAACTGGCCTGGTATGGGAAATATGGCAGTAAAGGCAATTTCCTGTCGTGACTATCCTCTTGTACAGGGCTATGTACTCTGGATCGCGATCCTGTACATGTGCATCAACCTGCTTGTGGATCTGTCCTACACTTATCTCGATCCAAGACTTAAGGAGGATAGATAATTGAAAAAGGTATTACGAGTATTTAAAGAAAATAAACAGTTCACTCTTTTCTTCATTCTGGGCCTGGTGGTAATTGGCGTTGCGATCTTCGCACCGCAGCTTGCGCCATATGATCCGCTGAATGCAGTTATGACTGAATCACTGCAGGAGCCGAGTTCCGCTCATCCGTTCGGAACGGATAAACTTGGACGAGATCTTCTTTCCCGTGTTATTTTCGGAACAAGAACTTCCCTGATCATGACATTATGTCTGGTTGCGGTGATTTTTGTGATCGGTACATTTTTAGGAGTTATTGCCGGATATTTCGGTGGCGTTGTGGACGCGGTGATCATGCGTATCGCAGATATGATGATCTCTTTCCCCGGCCTTGTACTGGCCATCGCCATTGCCGGTATGCTGGGACCAAACCTGGTAAATGCCGTTATCTCCATCGCGGCTGTAAGCTGGACGAAGTATGCCCGCCTTGCAAGAAGTATGGTTTTGAAAGTCAAGAAGAGTCTTTATATAGAAGCTGCAGTGGTAAACGGAACAAAGACCTGGAAAATTCTTCTTGTACACGTTCTTCCGAACATGGTAACCCAGATGGTGGTAACTGCGGCAGCAGATATCGGAACCATGATGCTGGAGCTGGCTTCTCTTTCTTTCCTGGGATTTGGTGCAACTGCGCCGACACCGGAGTGGGGACTGATGCTGAATGAAGGAAGAACTTACATGGCAAAAGCGCCATGGCTTATGATCTACCCTGGTATTGCGATCGTGATCTGTGTTGTTGTTTTCAATATGCTTGGAGACAGCATCCGTGATGTACTGGATCCGCGCCAGGATTAAAAAACGTTTCTGTAACAAACCAACACCAATAATCAGTATATTTATCTTTAGGAGGATGAAATGAGAAATAACGTAGTTAAAAAAGTGCTGGCTGCTACACTTGCATGTATGATGACTTTTTCTATGACAACAGTGGCTCAGGCAAAGGGCGATAAGAGCAGTGATAAGGAAATCACGATTGGAGTAACAAGCTTTGCAGATACACTTGAGCCGACAGAGCAGTATTTCAGCTGGGTTGTATCCCGTTATGCGATCGGTGAGTGCCTTACAAAATTCGATGAGAACGGTGATATCGTTCCATGTCTTGCAGAAGAGTGGGACAACAGTGAAGATGGAAAAACATGGACATTCAAGATCCGTGAGGGTGTAAAATTCTCCAACGGCGATGATATGACACCGGAGATGGTAAAAGCTTCCATCGAGCGTACAGCTGAGAAGAGCGACCGTGTTCCGGAGTTCTTTGACCTTGATAGTATTGAAGTTGACGGACAGAACCTGATCTTCCACCTGAACAGAGCAAACGCAAACATGGCCGGATGCCTTGCAGACCCGCTGTTTCTGATCGTTGATACAAATGTTGATGATTCCACATTTGCAATGGAAGGACCGATCTGTACAGGACCTTATGCAGTAGAGTCTTTCAGCCCGACAGACTCCTGCGTTGTAGTAAAGAATGAGAACTATTGGGATGGCGAAGTTCCGCTTGACAGAGTTACTCTGAAATGTGTCGATGACCAGACAACACGTTCCATGGCTCTTCAGACAGGCGAGATCGATATCGCTTACAACCTGAAAACAGAGAACCTGGTTGAGTTTGAGGGAAATGACAATTACGACATCCAGGAGCTTCAGTCTCTTCGTTCTACTTATGCATTCATGAACCAGAATGAGGATCATGCACTCAGCGACAAGGCACTTCGTCAGGCACTTCTCCGTGGACTTGACAAAGAGACATACTGCAACACTCTTCTTGAGGGTGGTGCAACAGCTGGTAAAGCACCGGTTCCGCCAACACTTGACTTTGGATTTGATGATCTCAACGATGAAAACTCTTACGATCCGGACAGCGCTAAAAAGATCCTCGAGGATGCTGGATACAAAGATGTTGATGGCGACGGATATGTAGAGACTCCGGACGGAGATCCGCTTGTTCTTGATTTTGTTATCTACACAAGCCGTGCAGAGCTTGGTGTATACGCACAGGCAGCACAGGCCAGCCTGAAAGAGATCGGTATCAACGTAAACCTGAATACAGTAAGTTATGAGACACTTCTTGACATGAGAGATTCCGGACAGTATGACCTTCTTATCTGGAACGTACTGGTTGCCAACACCGGTGACCCGGAGAACTACTTAAGAGAGAACTGGTACAGCTCTTCTGCAAACAACACTGCAGGATATAACAATCCGGATGTAGATAAGCTTCTTGATGAGCTTGCTCAGACATTTGATGAGGATAAGAGAAAAGATCTCATCGTTGACATCCAGCAGGATATCATGGACGATGCAGCAACTGTATTCTTCGGATATGAGACAACTTACCTCTTCTCCAATAAGAAGGTAACTGGCGTTAAGATGTATCCGATGGACTACTACTGGCTGACAAAGGATATCACTCTTGCCGAGTAAAGGAGCGTTTATTTATGCTTGAAATCAAGGATCTTTCCGTTCAGTACGGAAAGCAGGCACCTATCATTGAGCATTTCAATCTTTCCATGAAGAAAGGTGAGATCATCAGTGTAGTAGGAGAGAGTGGAAGTGGAAAAACAACTGTTATCCGTGCTGTTCTCGGCGCACTTGCCGGGGGCGGCCGGGTAAGTGCCGGTGATATCCAGTTCAACGGAAAATCTCTGCTTTCCAATACAAAGGATGAATGGAGAAAATTAAGAGGTACCCGTATTTCCATGATCTTCCAGGACTGCGGTGGAACCTTAAACCCGATTCGTAAGATCGGCAGTCAGTATGTGGAATATATTTGCACACATACCGATGTATCCAAAGCGGAAGCATGGAAAAAAGGATGCTCCATGCTTCAGAAAATGCGTCTTCCTGATGCAGAAAACATTATGAAAAGCTATCCGCACCAGCTTTCCGGTGGTATGCGCCAGCGAGTTGGTATTGCCATGGCTATGACATTTAACCCGGAACTTCTTCTGGCAGATGAGCCGACCAGTGCTCTGGACGTTACTACACAGGCTCAGATCGTACGCCAGATGATGGAACTCCGTGATGATTTCGGAACGGGTATCATCATCGTTACCCATAACATCGGTGTTGCAGCCTATATGGCTGACCAGCTGGTAGTTATGCAGCATGGAAAAGTTGTGGATCAGGGAACCCGTGATGAAGTTATGAATCACCCGACCAGTGACTATACTAAGAAACTGCTGGCTGCAGTGCCGGAAATGGAGGGACAGCGTTATGTTTAATGAATCTGATATCGTACTTAGTGCGAAGCATATCGTAAAGCAGTTCCCGGCTTCCGGCGGCAGAACCTTAACAGCCTGCAACGATGTAAACTTAAATGTATATAAAGGAAAAACTCTGGGAATCGTAGGAGAGAGTGGCTGCGGTAAATCAACATTTGTCCGTATGGTCATTTCCCTTGACAAGCCGACCAGCGGTGAGATCCTTTACCATGGAAAAAATCTTGCAGATCTTTCCAAAAAGGAAACCTGGCTGAACCGTCAGAACATGCAGATGGTATTCCAGGATCCGCTTGCTTCTTTTGATCCGAAAATGAAGATCGTGGACATTCTTACAGAGCCACTGATCAATTATGGGAAACTGAAAAAAAGTGAAAAAGAAGCCAAGGCCAGAGAACTTCTGGAGATGGTAGAGCTTCCTGGAGATTTTGTAGACCGTTATCCCCATAACATGAGTGGTGGTCAGAGACAGCGTATCAGTATTGCACGTGCACTTTCTCTGGAACCGGAGATTCTGGTATGTGATGAGGCTACCTCTGCACTGGATGTTTCTGTACAGGAATCCGTGATCCAGCTTCTTGTGCGCCTTCAGAAAGAAAAGAATATCAGTATGCTGTTTATCTGTCATGACCTGGCGCTGATTCGTTCTTTTGCTCATCAGATTGCAGTTATGTATCTTGGAAATATTGTAGAGGTAATTCCTGGGGAGGATGTTGCGAAAAACTCTCTCCATCCGTATACACAGGCACTTCTGGGAGCACAGTTTTCCATTCATATGGATCAGCACAAAAAGATCGAGAGTATTGAGAGTGAGGCACCAAGTCCTCTGGACGTTCCTCACGGATGCCCGTTCCAGAACCGCTGTGAGCATTGCATGGAAAAATGTAAAACAACAAGGCCTGTACTTAAGGAAATGGAAGCAGGACATGAAGTTGCCTGCCATTATGTAACTGAGAAATAAAGAAAGGCAAAAAACAGTATGACATTTAAAAACTTAAAAATATTAGGCATTCTGCTGTTGATGCTTGCTGTTTTTGCTGTCAGCGGAAAAAAAGTTTCTGCTGCTGTGGAAGACGGAGATCTTCAGTATACGATCGGTGTTGTAGTATATAATCAGGATAGCCCGGAAATGAACATGTTTATGAGCTATTACAGGGATTATATCCAGCAGGGATTCCCAGTGAAGTTCTATTTTTCAGGAAGCATTAATTCCGCAGAGGATGAGATTGATTTCATTCGTGCAATGAAACTGCAGGGCGTAAGCGGAATCATCTCCTTCTATGGTCAGGATATTCAGAAGATTGTAGAAGCCTGCGATGAAGAAGAGATGTACTATGTTCTTGGTTCCGGAAGCATCAGCGATAAAGATTATGAGCAGATAAAAACAAGCCAGTATTTCCTCGGAAGTGTGGGCCCGGATGCAAAGGCTGATTATGAGGCCGGTTATAATATGGCTGAGTATTTTGCAGATACAGATACAAATAATTACCTCATACCGTCAGGCGGTGCTTCTAAGGGGAACTATATGCATCTCCAGAGAACCATCGGTGTTCTGGAAGGACTGGCTGAAAAAGAAGGTCTGACCTATTCCGAAGATGTGGAAAAACTTGCTGCATCGGAGGAAACAACGGTTGTAGATGCCGGTAAAGATGATATCACCATTACCATCTGTCCTGGATATATGACAGACCCAAAAGGAATCAATAACCTGAAACATGCTTTTGTAGATGGAGATTATGATGCGGTTTTCTGTACTTTCAATGTTGATGAGATCATGAAACTCATTACATCAAAAGAAGAGGAGCAGGGGTCTAACATCAAGGTTGGAGCAGTTGACTGCTTCTCCATGGAAAACCATGATGAGATCAATGATGAGGATTCTTTTGGAAATCCTAAGATTGATTACATTGCCGGAAAATATGCATCCATGGGAGGCCCTGCTTTTGCGATCCTGTATAACGCAATGTCCGGTCATCCGGAGGCAAACACTGACGATACAGATTACAACACAGTTCGTCTGTATCAGGGATTCTGGAATGCATCGGATAAAGATACTTTCAACGAGCTTTACGGATATACACAGGATATTTACGAAAATGCATACAGCTGTGCAGATCTGATGGAAGTGATCAAAGTTTACAATACAGACACCACACCGGAGGCTCTGAAAGTACTGACAGAAGCATATACAGTAGAAGACGTAGAGAAACGTATCGAAGAAAATTAAACAGAAATGTTGAAAAGAGCTGAGCTTGTTTATCGGGTTCAGCCCTTTTTCTTGTTATTTATACAATTTTATACAGAAAATATGTGAAAAATCCCAAAATACCCTTTACTTTCTTAAGTTAATATAATAATATCTATAAATATGTGAAAACATACATGGAAGGGAGAGAAACAATGACAACAGCACATATTTGTATAATGGCAGCCATTATCGTCTATCTGGGTGCAATGATCTTTGTAGGTTATCTGTGCTCCAAGAACAATAATGACAGTTCTGACTTCTATCTTGGAGGCCGAAAGCTTGGACCACTTGTAACAGCTATGAGTGCAGAGGCTTCTGACATGAGCAGCTGGCTTCTGATGGGCCTGCCTGGACTTGCTTATCTTACCGGTATTGCAGATGCAGGCTGGACAGCCATTGGCCTTGCGATTGGAACTTACATAAACTGGAGGATCGTGGCAAAAAGAATCCGCCGCTACACACATGTGGCAGGAAATTCCATTACATTGCCATCCTTTTTCAGTAATCGTTACAGAGATGAGAAAAAGATCCTGCAGTCTATCGGAGCGATTTTTATCGTGATCTTTTTTATTCCGTATACAGCTTCCGGATTTGCAGCCTGTGGTAAACTTTTTGCAAGTCTCTTCGGTGTAAAATATCTGCCGGCTATGATCATCAGTGCACTGGTCATCGTTGGATACACCACACTGGGAGGATTCCTGGCAGCATCTACCACGGACTTTATCCAGAGTATCATCATGTCCATCGCTCTTGTGATCGTATTTGTATTCGGGATCAACACAGCAGGTGGTATTGAAGCAGTTGCAGACCATGCAAGATCATTGCCCGGATATCTGACTATGTTTACTACATATGATCCGACAACCGGAACAGAACAGGCATATCCACTGCTTAATATTATTTCCATGCTTGCATGGGGACTTGGATATTTCGGAATGCCGCATATTCTTCTTCGTTTCATGGCAATCGAAGACGAAGAGAAGCTTACACTTTCCAGAAGAGTAGCAACTATATGGGTAGTGATCTCACTGGCAGTGGCAGTACTGATCGGTGTGGTAGGACTTGGAATGACAGCAGCAGGAGAGTTTGCCCTTCTGGAAGGTTCCGCATCTGAGACAATTATCGTTCAGATCGCAGATCTTCTCAGTAAACATGGTGTAATTGCAGCAATCCTTGCAGGACTCATCCTTGCAGGAATCCTTGCATCCACCATGTCAACTGCAGATTCTCAGCTCCTGGCAGCATCCTCAGCAGTTTCTTCCGACCTTCTCGGAAGCATCCTGAAGGATAAAGAAACAAAAAAAGAAAGCATGGCAGCCGATAAGATCACGCTTCTTCTCATTGCAGTAGTAGCCATGTTTATTGCCCGCGACCCGAACAGTTCTGTGTTTACTATCGTATCCTTTGCCTGGGCAGGCTTCGGAGCCGTATTCGGTCCGGTGGTGCTTCTGGCATTATTCTGGAGACGTTCCAACTGGCAGGGAGCCCTGGCAGGAATGATCTGCGGCGGTTCCATGGTATTCATCTGGAAATACGGAATCAGCAAACTGGGCGGCGCCTGGGGAATCTATGAACTTCTTCCCGCTTTTCTGGTAGCCATCGCAGCAAATATCATCGTCAGCCTTATTACTAAGGCACCATCCAAAGAGATCACCGACGAATTCGACCTGGTAAACCGTAAATAAAATTTTTTCAATAGCTTATATACATATTAGACAAGCCCGATACAGATTGTAGTAAAGAATCTGTATCGGGCTTGTCTTAACAAATAAAGTTACACCGCCAAAGTTTTTTCCTCAAGTTTTTTTAGCAACTGCTCCATTGTTAAATTCAACACCGGATGCCGAAGATACGGTGCGATCTCCACCATAGGCTTCAGCACAAAATCCCTGTTTTCCATATCAATATGAGGCACATGCAGTTCCACTGTATCAATGATCTCATTATCGTAAAACAGAATATCCAGATCCAGTGTCCTTGGTCCCCAGTGAATGATCCTTTTTCGGTCCGCAGCCTGTTCCAGCACATGCAGCCTGTCAAGAAGCTCCTCCGGAGAAAGCAGCGTCCGGACTCTTAAGGCTCCATTGAGAAACTCATCCTGCTCCACATCCCCGTAAGGCTCCGTTACAAGATACTCTGAAACCTTTTCAACAACAATCTCTTTCATATCTCGAAGCCCCTGGATCGCATTGTCCAGATATTTCTTCTTATCTCCCATATTGGAACCAAAAGCAATATAAGCTGTATGCCAGCCTCGGGTAATTTCCACAGCAACAGTTTTCAGTGGAAGTCTTACCGGAGCCCAGGGCTTTTCAATACGAAGGGTGACCTTTTTTAACAATGGGAGAGAAAGCAGCAGCATCTCTGCCAGATTTTCCACTGCAGCCTCCAGAAGTTTATAAGTATTTTTCTGAAGAAAATCGGTGATCATATGACTGACTTCCCCATAATTGATAGAAGCAGAAAGATCATCTGTCAGCCCTGCCGGACGTGTTTCTGTATACATAACAGCAGAAACAACAAATTTCTGTCCGAGAGCTGTTTCCTCCGGAAACACACCATGGTTTGCAAAAATTTCAAGATCTCTGATTTCGATTTTATCCATCAGTTCCTCCTAGCGCCCAAGAATAGCTTCTGTCATCTGGATGACACGTTTATTTTCTTTGATGTCATGAACACGGACAAATGCACACCCCTTCATAACACCGATCACCGATGTGGCAAGGGTTCCCTCTACACGCTGGTCTACAGGAAGATCAAGTGCAAGTCCGATCATGGATTTTCTGGAGGTGCCAAGAAGCACCGGATATCCCAGCTTTCGGAAAAGCTCCAGATTATCCATGGTCATCAGGTTCATCTCATATGTTTTGCCAAATCCGACACCCGGATCAAGGATGATCTTATCATCAGCAATACCTGCACGTTTGGCGATATTGACACATTCCTGGGTTTCTGCCAGCATATCCACAATAAAATTATTGTATTCGGTATTGTCTTTGTTATGCATCAGACAGCAGGGAGCCTGATATCTGGCAATGACAGGAGCCATTTCAGGATCATATTTCAGTCCCCAGATGTCATTGATAAGATCTGCTCCGTGTTTCAGGGCTTCCTCCGCAACACATCCCTTATAAGTATCTACAGAGATGGGGATATCGAAACGCCCTTTTACTGCTTCGATAACAGGAAGAACACGCTCGATCTCCTCCTGTGCACCAACCGGTGTATGCCCCGGACGTGTGGATTCCCCACCGATATCCAGAATATCAGCACCTTCGGCGATCATAGCTTCTGTATGTTTCAGGGCATGATCCATATCATTCCATTTTCCGCCATCTGAGAAAGAATCCGGTGTGACATTTAAGATACCCATAATATATGTTTTATTTTCTACATCAAACTCACGATTTCCGATTTTCATGGAAAAACCTCCTAATATTGGATCGTCATATTTTTTTTGGCAGGAGACCAGTAACATTCCGGCTCTGCTTTACAGGAAAAACAGTTTCTGGAGCTTTTGTCCGCAGTATAAAGCAGTTTTCCAAGAACTGTCTGATCCGTCTGAGCTCTGTGACCACGTATTGCCGAAACGATCACTTCGATTTCTTCCATAGAAAATCCAAGCTCATTTAAGATCTGTCCGGCAATAGCAGCGCCGGCCTCATCATGAGGCGTACCATCTTCATACTGTCTGGCCCGTCCGATATCGTGAAGAAGAGCAGTACAGTAGATCAGTTCCTTTGAAACAGGAGCATTTTCCTCAAGTGCTCTGATATAGGCAAGGCGTGCCACATCCAAAAAATGCTCCGGTGTATGTCTGCAGAATTCACGGTCAGCTTCCAGCAACTGAAGCTTATTAAGCTCATTCTGATAGAGCGGATGATTCCAGATCTGATTTACTCTGTCCATCAGTCCTTAACCATAGCAAGGAACTGTTTCTGGAGCTCCATATTTTCTTTGAATTCACCTCTGGTGACAGTCGTAACCGTTTTGCTTCCCGGCTTTTTGATTCCACGCATGGTCATGCAGGTATGCTCCGCTTCCAGCATAACCATGATTCCCTTTGGAGCGAGGACACGTTCCAGCGCATCTGCGATCTGCACAGTCAGACGTTCCTGGATCTGCGGTCTTCTTGCGTACACATCAACGGTACGGGCCAGCTTGCTTAAGCCGGTAACCTTGCCATTTGGGATATATGCGATATGAGCTTTTCCGTAAAAAGGCATAAGATGATGTTCACACATGGAATAAAAGGTAATATCCTTTTCCAGAACCATTTCATTGTTCTCTACATGAAACTGTTTCTGAAGATGTTCATCCGCTTCATTATCAAGTCCGCCATAAATTTCCTCGCACATACGGGCGATACGTTCCGGAGTTCCCTGCAGTCCCTCTCTGTCTACATCTTCGCCGATTCCTTCGAGAAGAAGCTTGATCGCCTCTTCAACTTTTGCTTTGTCTACCATAAATAACAACCTCCATTTGTTAAAAAAATCACGTTTTTCGGAGACTGTCTCTTTTATTTTTGCGCATAAAAAAAGATATCTCCAATTGTAATAGAACGTATGTCGAAAAAGCCCTACACAATATGAGATATTCTCTTATATTGCTGCAACGGGTGCGGATCTCATACCGTAAGACGTACTTTTCGTTCTGGCGACAACTCCCCATTCGCCAAACACTTGACGCATAAAATCCTATTTTGCATATCATTCATTTCATGGACAAGTATACCATATACTGATATAAGAAGAAAGGGAAAATGATAAAAAAATATCACAAAAATAGGGAATATGTTCTATGAATTATGCGATAGAATCTATAGATATGTCAGATTTTTGCAGATTATATTCCGGCAAATATAAAAAGAATTATAAAGTGGAAAATCCCGGAACAGAAAAAATGCTGTTCCGGGATCGCAGAGCTGTTAATGACGTATCATTTTCATCAGATTCACAATTCTGTCAAGCTTAGCTACCTCTGTTGAACTTTTCCCCATTTTAAGAACTTCTATGATAGTGGAGATCTCATCAGAGCTGAAATTTAAGCCCGCATTTTTTCCTTTAGAAGCTGCACCCATGATAAATGGCAGAAGTTCGGACGGATTTTTCCCCAATCCCTGATCTGCCAGACCCTGAAGCATTGAAAGCTTCTGAGGGTCCATTCCGGAAAGCCGGGGATTATTTTTCCAATCATCACTCATGGATTCTCACCTCCTGACGAATCTTCATTCATGATCCGAAGCATCTGGATCGTAGCCATAAGACTGGTGATATGATCGATCTGACGGCGATTTTCTCCGCCACAGCACTTACGGATATCCTGCAGCATTTCCAGAGGATCGGTTCCGGAAAAACCGGTAGCCTGCAGATCGGCTGTTTTACGGCTACTTTGAAAAAGTGACATGGTATTCCATAGTTCCTGGACTTTCGTATACACAGATAAAAACTGCTGCCCTGAAGAAGGAAGGTACGGGATCATAGCCTTCAGCATCTGATTCTGGTCACTTTCCACCATTTCATCCAGAGCAGTACGTGCGATAGGCTCCTGTTCCATAAAAAAGTCCTTTTTCCTGAAATCTATGAATTTGCAGAAAGAAATATGACAGAAACCTTCCCTGGTCATATTATATATAGAAGAAATTTTTCAAAGGAATGCGGTTATGGAATCTGAAAAAAAACAGAAACTTGTCATTGATGGAAATTCTTTTTATGAGATAGATCTGAAATGTCTGGAAGAGAAAAAAAAGAAACAGGAGGAGGCAGAAAAACGGCAGCAGAAAAGGCAGAGGAAATGACCTCTGCCTTTTCAAAAGATCAGCAGCAATTGTTGCAGCCGCATCCATTTCCGCACAAAAGCAGAAGAAGGATGATGATCCAGCAGCTGTCGTTGCAGCCGTTGTTATTGCAGCCACAGCCATTGTTGTTTCCGCAGCAACACATCAGACAGATGATCCAAAGGATACAGGAGCAGCTGTTTCCACCGTTTCCAAACAGGGAAGTTCCGCAGTTATTATTACAGCCACAGTTATTGTTACATCCACATCCCGTGCTGCATCCGGAATCACATCCACATCCACAATCACATCCACAATTGGTAGCCGCTAAGTCACTCATCGATAAGTCCTCCAGCAAATTTTATTTACACTTCATCATATGGCAGGAGTCCGTCCACAGTTACAAAAAAGTTGACAGTGTTTATTCATTACGATATAATAAACGAAATGTAACAATTTTGTAATTTTTGAGACGAACTAGCTTTTATATCTAAAACAGGAGATGGGGAAAATTATGAAGAGTTTCAGAACAAAAAAATGGCTGAAGGGTCTGATGCTTGCCATGCTGATGATCGTGGGAAGCACAGTCTTTTCTGCTTCTGCAAAAGAGGTACAGGCTGCCACTGCAGGCTTTAAAACTATCGGTGGAAAAACATACTACATAAAAAGTGACGGGAGCAAGCAGAAAGGCTGGATGACCCTGGGCGGATACAAGTACTACTTTAACACAAAGACCGGAGTACAGGTAAAGGGCTGGATGAAGGTCAATGGCAAATATACATACTATTTTACAAAAGGCAAGGGTGTTATGGCAACCGGCTGGATGACAGATTCCAAAGGCCATAAGCGTTATTTCAATCCCAAAACAGGTAAGCTTACCACAGGCTGGATAAACTGCAGCAATGGAAGAAAGCGTTATTTCACAAAAGGCGGAGGCATTATGGCAACCGGCTGGCTCACCAACAGCAAAGGGCAGAAACGTTATTTTTACAAAACTTCCGGTTATATGGCGACCAAATGGGTAAAAAACAAATCCAAAAATATCAGCTACTATTTTGCTCCTGATACCGGTTATATGTGCACCGGTCTGAAAACCATCGATCAGAAAAAATATTATTTTAAATCCAACGGTGTCATGGCAGTAAGTACCTCCGTGACAGTGAATGGAATTACATACTCCATCGCAGCAAACGGAGTGGCCACTGCGAAGACTACCAAACCAAATGTAAATGTCAGCAATGGAAATGTCAAAGTTTACGATACCAAAAACAGCAGATATTACACTATGGTAAAAGAATATAAGAGCCATCCCGGAATAGTCAACGGCAAGACATCCGATGAAGCACTGTTGGCCGCACTTTGTGAATCAGAGGCAGGAGATCAGGGCAAGATTGGAATGGAAGCAGTAGCACTTTGTGTTCTGAATCGTACGATCAAATCAGACAGAGAATTTCCGTCTACGATCCGCGGTGTGATCTATGAGAATATCGGAAGCAGTACAACTCCGCAGTATTCTGTAGTGAGGAACGGTGCCCTTCTTAAACGACTCAATGGTCAGTTCGAGAACCGTACTCTTGCCTATCAGGCTGCAAGGGAAGCCATGACTATTTTCAATAAACATGTTACTTCCGGCAAAGCCAGAACACTCAGCGGATTTAAACAGAAAGATTTTAATTATATGTATTTCATGATGACCAGCTATTTCTGGAACCAGAATCTGAATTTCAGCAAAGTGAAATATGAAACTTATAAAGGCCATACATTTTTTGTAGACTGGGTATAAACAACATAGTTTCCGGCAGTAAACTTTGAACAAACAGGCGTATGGACATAAAATCAAAAATTTAAGGAGAATCAAATATGCAGGTAAAAATCTACACTGATGGTGCAGCCCGGGGAAATCCGGACGGACCGGGAGGCTACGGAGCGGTTCTTCAGTATATTGATACCAAAGGTCAGTTACATGAACGTGAGCTATCCAGAGGATACAAAAAAACTACAAACAACCGGATGGAGTTAATGGCAGCTATCGTAGCGCTGGAAGCACTGAACCGTCCCTGCCAGGTGGATCTGTATTCCGATTCCAAGTATCTGGTAGATGCTTTTAATCAGCACTGGATCGATTCCTGGCTGAAGAAAAACTGGAAACGTGGAAAAAACGAAGATGTGAAGAACGTAGATCTCTGGAAACGCCTTTTAAAGGCCAAGGAGCAGCATCAGGTAAGCTTCCACTGGGTTAAGGGACATGCGGATAATCCGTTAAATGAACGGTGTGATCAGCTTGCCACATCAGCGGCAGACGGCAATGACCTTTACGTAGATGAGGGAATAAATGGCTAACAGAAATTGAGAACGGAGTGAATAGTAATATTCTGCCACTTTAAGTTGTCAAAGCAATATTAAAATTTCTTGACAAACAAAAAAGCAGTTTGTATACTTCATATAGTATAGTAAAAGGCTTGGAAGGGAAGAAGTAGCTTGAGGAAAGCCCCACAGAGAGCAGCCGGCAGGTGAGAGGCGCAGGGTAGAACTTCTGTGAATACATCCCGGAGCTGCGCACCGAATCGGGATTTGATACTGTAAATTATAAATTTTATAGTAATAACGTATTATAGATAGGCTGCGACGGAATGGCACCCGTTATTGTGCTGAAGTGGTTTTATATCTTGATATATATGGATATAATGGGATGTAAATTCACTTTATGAGGCAGGAAATGCGAGTTTTCTGTAAATTTAGGTGGTAACGCGGGACCCGGTTCTCGTCCTAAACGGACAGGAACCGGGCATTTTTATTTTTTACGCTGATACTGTAAATTATAAATTTTAATAAAAGCGTAAACATAAAAGCTATACAGGAGGAAAGAACAATGACAGTTTGGGAAGAACTGAAAGCACGTGGCCTGATCGCACAGGTTACAGACGAAGATGAGATCAAAGAGATGGTAAATAACGGGAAAGCCACATTCTATATCGGCTTTGACCCTACAGCAGACAGCCTTCATGTAGGTCACTTCATGGCTCTTTGCCTGATGAAAAGGCTGCAGATGGCAGGAAACCGTCCGATCGCCCTTCTTGGCGGCGGAACAGGAATGATCGGTGACCCGTCCGGAAGGACCGATATGCGCCAGATGCTGACAAAAGAAACCATCCAGCACAATATTGACTGCTTCAAGCAGCAGATGAGCCGTTTCATCGATTTCTCTGATGGAAAAGCTCTTATGGTAAACAATGCTGACTGGCTTATGAACCTTAACTATGTAGAGCTTCTCCGTGAGGTAGGCGCTCACTTTTCCGTAAACCGTATGCTGACAGCAGAGTGCTACAAACAGCGTATGGAGCGAGGCTTAAGCTTCCTGGAATTTAACTACATGATCATGCAGAGCTACGACTTCTACATGCTGTACCAGAAATATGGCTGCAACATGCAGTTCGGTGGCGATGACCAGTGGAGCAATATGCTTGGCGGTACTGAGCTGATCCGCCGTAAGCTTGGCAAGGATGCCTATGCCATGACCATCACACTGCTTCTCAATTCTGAGGGCAAAAAAATGGGAAAAACACAGTCCGGAGCTGTATGGCTTGATCCGAATAAGACATCCCCGTTCGATTTCTACCAGTACTGGAGAAATGTAGACGATGCTGACGTTATCAAATGTATGCGTCTTCTTACCTTCCTTCCTCTTGAGGAGATCGACGAGATGGCCAAATGGGAAGGCAGCGAGCTGAACAAAGCCAAGGAGATCCTTGCATACCAGCTGACAGAGCTTGTACACGGTGAGGAGGAAGCCAAGAAAGCACAGGAGGGTGCCCGCGCACTGTTCTCAGGTGCAGATACTTCTCATATGCCTACAACAGAGCTTTCAGAGGAAGATTTTGACGAGGAAGGAAAAATCGACCTGATCACACTTCTTGTAAAAGCAGAGCTGGTACCAAGCCGTTCCGAGGGTCGCCGTGCGATCCAGCAGGGTGGTGTATCCATCGATGGTGAGAAGCTCACCGACATTTACCACACGGTTGAGAAGGATGCTTTTGCAGGGGACGGGATCGTTCTGAAACGAGGCAAGAAAAAATTCAAAAAAATCTGTGTAAAATAATTTCCCATATCTGTGACATTTCCGGGATAAAGCTACCGCATTCCGGAAATGCTGACAGGTAGGGTTGACACAAGGAGGATAACAACATGAAAAAGTACGGAGTGAACGAACTTCGTAAGATGTTCCTTGACTTTATGGAAAGCAAGGGCCATCTTGTAATGAAAAGCTTTTCCCTGGTTCCTCAGGGAGATAAGAGTCTTCTGCTGATCAACGCAGGTATGGCTCCGCTGAAACCATATTTTACAGGTGCTGAGAAGCCGCCAAGAACAAGAGTGACAACCTGCCAGAAATGTATCCGTACCGGAGATATCGAGAACGTAGGTAAAACCGCACGTCACGGTACTTTCTTTGAAATGCTTGGTAACTTTTCTTTTGGTGATTACTTCAAGAGAGAAGCCATCCACTGGTCCTGGGAGTTTCTTACAGAGGTTGTAGGACTTGATGCAGACCGTCTCTACCCATCCATTTACCAGGATGATGATGAAGCCTTCGATATCTGGAACAAAGAGGTAGGGATTCCGTCTGAACGTATTTTCCGTTTCGGAAAAGAAGATAATTTCTGGGAGCATGGAGCAGGTCCGTGTGGTCCATGTTCTGAGATCTATTATGACCGCGGAGAGAAATACGGCTGCGGCAAACCCGGATGCACGGTAGGCTGCGACTGCGACCGTTACATGGAAGTATGGAACAACGTTTTCACACAGTTCGAGAACGATGGAAACGGAAACTACACAACCCTGAAACAGAAAAACATCGATACCGGTATGGGACTTGAGCGTCTTGCTGTAGTTGTTCAGGATGTAGATTCTATTTTTGATGTAGATACAATTTGTGCACTCCGTAATCTTGTATGCGAGATCGCACATAAAGAATATGAGAAAAACTACGCAGATGATGTTTCCATCCGTCTGATCACGGACCATATCCGTTCCGCAACATTTATGATCTCCGATGGAATCATGCCTACCAATGAGGGACGTGGATATGTTCTCCGTCGTCTGATCCGCCGTGCAGCACGTCATGGACGTCTTCTCGGTATTGAGGGGACTTTCCTTGCCAAATTAAGTGCACAGGTAATTGAGAGCTCCAAAGCCGGATATCCGGAGCTTGAGGAGAAGAAAGAGTTCATCTTCCGTGTACTCACAAATGAGGAGAATCAGTTCAACAAAACTATCGATCAGGGACTTCGCATCCTTTCCGACATGGAAGAGGATATGAAAAAAGCAGGTGAAAAGACTCTTTCCGGTGACAACGCATTCAAGCTTTATGATACGTACGGATTCCCTCTTGACCTTACAAAAGAGATTCTTGAGGAGAAAGGCTACGGCATTGACGAGGAAGGCTTCCAGAAGGCAATGGAAGAGCAGAGGGTCAAGGCACGTACTGCTCGTGAAGTAACCAACTATATGGGTGCAGACGCAACCGTATACGATGATATCGATGTAAACGTAACAACAGAATTCGTCGGCTACGATCATCTTACCTTTGATTCCAAGGTTACTGTCCTTACCACAGAAACAGAAATCGTAGATTCTCTCACAGAGGGACAGAAGGGTACCGTATTTGTAGAGCAGACTCCTTTCTATGCAACAATGGGCGGACAGGAAGGTGATACCGGTGTGATCGAGACTGCAAACGGTAAATTTGTTGTTGAGGACACCATCAAACTCCGCGGTGGCAAATTCGGTCATGTAGGACATATGGAATCCGGTATGATTTCCTCAGGTGAGACAGTATCCCTGCAGGTAAACGAAGAAGCAAGAAAAGATACCGAGAAAAACCACAGTGCAACACATCTTCTTCAGAAAGCACTGAAAACTGTTCTTGGTTCCCACGTAGAGCAGAAGGGTTCTCTGGTAACTCCGGACAGACTTCGTTTTGACTTTGCTCATTTCCAGGCAATGACAGCAGAAGAGATCCAGGCAACAGAAGATATTGTAAACAAAGAGATCCAGGCAGGTCTTGATGTCCATACCGATGTCATGGATGTGGAAGAAGCAAAGAAATCCGGAGCAATGGCTCTCTTTGGTGAGAAATATGACCAGAAGGTACGTGTAGTATCCATGGGAGACTTTTCCAAAGAGCTCTGTGGTGGTACTCATGTAAAGAATACAAGCTCCATCATGCTCTTTAAGATCGTTTCCGAATCCGGTATCGCAGCTGGTGTACGCCGTATTGAGGCACTTACCGGCAAAGCAGTTATCGAATATTACAGAAAGCAGGAAGAGCTTCTCCATGAGGCTGCAAAAGCATTAAAGGCCAATACAGCCGAGGTTGTAGAAAAGATCAGCCACCTGCAGGCTGAGGTAAAGGCTCTTCAGAGCGAAAATGAATCCCTCAAGAGCAAAGCTGCCCAGAGTGCACTTGGCGATGTCATGGATAAAGTCGTTGAAGTAAACGGCGTAAAACTCCTTGCAGCCAAAGTTGAAGGCGTTGACATGAACGGTCTCAGAGACCTGGGTGATAAACTGAAAGAGCAGCTTGGTGAAGGTGTTGTCCTTCTTGCAGCAGTAAACGACGGCAAGGTTAATCTTCTTGCAATGGCAACGGATGCAGCTCAGAAAGCAGGCGCTCATGCAGGAAACCTGATCAAAGCAGTGGCAGCGATCGTTGGCGGTGGCGGCGGCGGACGTCCGAACATGGCACAGGCCGGCGGAAAGAATCCGGAAAAGGCTCAGGAAGCTATGGACGCAGCAGCAGGAATCCTTGAAAAACAGCTCACAAAATAACAAAGTTGCGCGTGATTTACAGTTTTGACATTTTTTTCATAAAAATCGAAAAAGATGTTGACGAAAGCACTTGTTATGCTATATAATAACACTCGTGCAAGAAAAATACCCAGACAGTTGTATTTTAGCACAATCTACAACTGGAGGGAGGTTAGGTGTGAGTCTATGTCAAACGTTATCGTAAAAGAGAACGAGACTTTAGATAGCGCTCTTCGCAGATTCAAGAGAAGCTGTGCTAAGGCGGGAATCCAGCAGGAAATCCGTAAGAGAGAGCATTACGAGAAGCCAAGCGTTCGTCGTAAGAAAAAATCTGAAGCCGCAAGAAAACGTAAATATAATTAATTGTGCGCAAAAATCCCTGGCTGTATGGTCAGGGATTTTTAATTAAATAGAAACAGGAACGTTTGACGAAGGAAAGAAATATGAATTTGTTTATTAAACTGATTATCAAACCATTGCGATCGCTCCTTAAATTATTATTTAATCGAATTTTTTATGTAGCTCTGGCTCTTGTTGTACAGCTGGCGTGGCTGCTGATCGCCCTTTTCCGGCTTATGGAATACTCCAGATGGGTGACGATCGGAATGCAGGCCATAGGTTTTCTGGTTGTTCTGTGGATCGTAAATAAAAAGATCAATCCATCCTATAAGCTCGCCTGGACGATGCTGATCCTTATTTTTCCGGTATTTGGTGTTTCCCTGTACCTTCTTTTCGGTAAATCAAGGATCGGTACTGTGATGGAACAGCATTATCAGAATCTTATTGATGAAACTGCAGAATACTTGGAAGGCTCAGAGCTCACAAGAAAACGTTTAAACGAAGACGACCGTTCCATGAGAATCCAGTCGGATTATATCTGGCAATATTCCAGATATCCGGTTCACGAGAATACCACAGCAGAGTATTTCCAGGTAGGAGATGATATGTTTCCGGTTCTGGTGCATGAACTGGAGCAGGCAAAGCATTTTATTTTTATCGAATATTTCATCATAAATGACGGGGTAATGTGGCAGACGATCCTTAATATCCTTGAAAAAAAGGCTAAAGAAGGAGTGGATGTCCGATTGATCTATGACGGCTTCGGCTGCCTTACCACATTGCCATACAAGTATGATCAGGAGATGCGCCAGCGGGGGATCAAATGCGAAGTATTCAACCGATTCCGTCCGATTCTTAATATTATCCAGAATAACCGTGACCACCGTAAGATCTGTGTGATCGATGGCTGGACCGGTTTTACCGGCGGCATCAACCTGGCTGACGAATATATCAATCAGCGAAAACGGTTTGGCCACTGGAAGGATACAGCCGTTATGCTGAAAGGAGAAGGCGTCTGGAATATGACAGCTATGTTCCTGTATATGTGGGGAATCGTTACCAGAACAGATACTTCTCTTGATTTCGGAAATTATGTTCCGCACAGGTGGCACCCCAACGAATTTCCGGGAAGCGGTTATGTCCAGCCATTTTGCGATTCCCCCCTGGACGATGAGATCGTAGGAGAGAACGTTTATCTTAATATTATCAATCGCGCCAAAAACTATGTTTATATCTGCACGCCATATCTGATCATAGATAATGAGATGATGACCGCCCTGTGCCTCGCTGCAAAAAGCGGTGTAGATGTCCGGATCATGACACCAGGCATCCCGGACAAAAAAATGGTCTTCCTGCTGACACAGTCTTATTATAAACAGCTTCTGGAAGCAGGTGTAAAGATCTACGAATACCAGCCGGGATTCTTACATGCAAAATCTTTTGTCTGCGATGACAAAGTAGGCGTCGTAGGAACCATAAATCTGGATTACCGAAGCCTTTATCTACATTTTGAAGATGGTGTCTGGATGTATAAGAATGATGTGATCCTGGACATTCGGGATGATTTTACAGAAACCCTGGAGTACTGTGATCCCATTGATCTGGCATTCTGCCAGAAGAGAAATATTGTGGTACGTGCCATTCAGAACGTACTGAGAGTTTTTGCACCGCTATTATAAAAACTCTTTGACAGACAACTGTAAATTCTGTATGATATATCAGACGGGAGTTAAATGCTCCCGTCTGATATTGTCTAAAGAAAAATAATTTATAGATACATATGAAATTTTTAGTTATTGGAGGAATTGATTTGAGCCAGAACAAAGAAACAGAGATCCAGCTTCAGTACATTGAAAAATGTAAAGAGCTTCTTGCCAAAAGCAGTACGAAACGTCCCACCTTCCACATCCAGAACGAAGGATGCCAGATGAACTCCATTCAGACAGAGTCTATTGCGGCCATCATGGAAAAAATGGGATATGAAATGGTCGATACCGAGGATGCCGATGCAGTTGTATTTAACACCTGCACAGTCCGGGAAAATGCCAATCAGAAGATTTATGGACATCTTGGACATTTAAAGCGCATCAAACGAGATCACCCGGATATGAAGATCGTACTGTTCGGATGTATGATGCAGGAACATCACGTAGTGGAAAAGATCCGCAAGGATTATAAATATGTAAATCTTGTATTCGGAACCCATAATATCCACAAATTCCCGGAGCTTTTTTACCGGACGCTGCAGACCGACGACCAGATCATTGATATCTGGAAGGAATCCGATGAGATCGTAGAGGGCATGCCAACTTCCCGCAAATACTCCTTCAAAACAGGAGTCAGCGTAATGTTTGGCTGCAATAACTTCTGCAGCTACTGCATCGTTCCTTATGTCCGTGGCCGCGAAAAGAGCCGCGAGCCACAGGCCATCATCCGCGAGATCGAAGAACTGGTGGCAGATGGCGTTACTGAGATCATGCTTCTTGGTCAGAATGTAAACTCCTACGGAAAAACTCTGGAAACACCGGTGACCTTTGCAGAACTTCTGAAAGAGGTGGAAAAGATCGAAGGGCTGAAGCGTATCCGTTTTATGACTTCACATCCGAAGGATCTTTCCGACGAACTGATCCAGACCATGGCAGAGAGCCAGAAGATCTGTCACCATCTGCATCTTCCGCTGCAGTCCGGAAGCAGCAGAGTCTTAAAAGAAATGAACCGCCGTTACGACAAGGAGAAATATCTGGAACTGGTAGATAAGATTCGTAAGGCAATCCCGGATATTTCACTGACAACAGATATCATGGTCGGATTTCCGGGAGAAACAGAAGAAGATTTCCAGGAAACACTGGATGTTGTAAGAAAAGCAAATTACGATACCGCCTTCACATTTATTTATTCCAAACGAAGCGGAACCCCTGCTGCCGGCATGGAAAATCAGGTACCGGAGGATGTGGTAAAAGACCGTTTCAGTCGTCTTCTTACTCTGGTACAGGAAAAGGGCCGGGAAAATTCCTCCCGTTTCCAGGGAAGCGTACAGGAAATCCTGGTAGAAGATGAAAACCGGGAGAAGGGCACTCTTACTGGCCGTACCCAGCATAATCTTCTGGTTCATTTCCCGGGAGAAAAAGATCTCATCGGCAAATATGTAAAAGTAAGCCTGGATACCTGCAAGGGATTCTATTATTTCGGACATATCGTGGAAGAGTAAAATTATGGACAAGTCCCCACCCACTGCTTATTGCTTTTCGCAACCCCGTTGGGGACTTACCTGATTCAGTTAAATATAAGTTTATATTGCCCGCTCATTGCCAATATCGGATGAGCGGGCTTTTTTATTATGAAAAATACTGTTTTCTATTGACAAATACCCTATGAGGGTATATATTGTTCCATATAAAGAGGATACCCCATTAGGGTATTTATGAGAAAGGAGAGACAGCTTATGTCTGAAAAGAAAGTCTGTCCCTGCTGCTGTGAAAAACACACTGCACGTTCAGAAGAGGAGAAAAAAAAGCTGATCAACCGTCTGAAACGTATTGAAGGCCAGATCAGAGGCATTATAGGAATGATGGAGAATGATGCCTACTGTAATGATATCTTAATCCAGTCTGCCGCAGTCAATGCTGCAGTCAATGCGTTCAACAAAGAGCTGCTTGCCAGCCACATCCGCACCTGCGTTGCCCGAGATATCCGGGAAGGTAAGGATGAGACCATTGATGAGCTGGTAGCAACCCTCCAGAAGCTGATGAAATAAAGGGATAAACTGGATTTTAGGAGGTACTGAAAGAAAATGGAACAATATAATGTAACTGGTATGAGCTGCGCCGCCTGCTCTGCCCGTGTGGAAAAAGCCGTATCAAAGGTTCCGGGGGTGGATAGCTGTTCCGTCAGCCTTCTGACCAATTCTATGGGAGTTGAAGGAACCGCTTCATCCGGCGAGATCATTGCCGCAGTGGAAGCCGCCGGATATGGTGCATCCTTAAAGGGCGGAGCTGCCGGAGCAAAGATTTCCATGTCTGCGGCAGAAGAAGCGCTGGAAGATCATGAAACCCCGATCCTAAAGAGACGTCTTATCACATCCGTGGGATTTTTGCTGGTGCTGATGTATTTCTCCATGGGGCACATGATGTGGGGATGGCCACTGCCGAAATGGTTTGACGGCAATCACGTAGCCATGGGACTGGTACAACTGCTCCTGGCTGGTATCATTATGGTGATCAACCAGAAATTTTTCATCAATGGATTTAAGAGTCTGTGGCACCGTTCCCCAAATATGGATACTCTGGTAGCTCTTGGCTCCATGGCATCCTTCCTGTGGAGCGTCTATGCACTGTTTGCCATGACAAGAGCACAGGCAGACGGAGATTCTGCTGCAGTTATGAATTACATGATGAATTTTTATTTTGAATCTGCAGCCATGATCCTGACATTGATCACCGTAGGAAAAATGCTGGAAGCCCGTTCCAAAGGAAAAACTACCGATGCCCTGAAAAGCCTTATGAAGCTTGCGCCAAAAACTGCGGTTGTAGTACGAAAGGGACAGGAACTTACCGTTCCTATTGAGCAGGTTCAGAAAGGAGACATCTTTGTTGTCCGTCCGGGAGAGAATATTCCGGTGGACGGAGTGATCCTGGAAGGAACCACCGCAGTCAATGAATCCGCACTGACCGGAGAGAGTATCCCGGTTGATAAAGAAGCCGGAGACATGGTCTCTGCGGCAACCGTGAACCAGTCCGGATTTATCAGATGTGAAGCAACCAGAGTCGGAGAGGATACCACTCTTTCCCAGATCATAAAAATGGTCAGTGATGCGGCAGCCACCAAGGCACCGATCGCAAAGATCGCAGACCGTGTTTCAGGCGTGTTTGTACCGGCAGTGATCACTATTGCAGTGATCACAACGATCATCTGGCTTCTTGCAGGACAGACCTTCGGTTATGCTTTGGCAAGGGGAATTTCCGTTTTGGTCATCAGCTGTCCCTGTGCACTTGGCCTTGCAACACCGGTTGCCATTATGGTCGGCAACGGTATGGGTGCCAAAAACGGAATCCTTTTCAAAACAGCTGTTTCCCTGGAGGAAGCAGGAAAAATCCAGATCATCGCACTGGATAAAACCGGAACCATTACCAGTGGTCAGCCGGAGGTAACAGATATTCTCCCGGCAGAGGGAATCACAGAAACAGAGCTTCTCACTCTAGCCTGTGCACTGGAGAAAAAAAGCGAGCATCCACTGGCAAAGGCAGTTCTCAAAAAAGCCGTGGAAGAGAACCTTGCCACAGGTGAAGTAACCGGATTCCAGGCACTTCCGGGAAACGGACTTTCTGCCGTGCTTGGAAGTGACAAACTGACAGGCGGAAGCATGAAATTTATCAGCAGCCAGACAAAGGTTTCCACAGACCTTAACAGGCGGGCCGATCAGCTTGCAGAGCAGGGAAAAACACCCCTTCTTTTCACCCGAAACGGAAAACTTCTGGGAATCATCGCAGTTGCGGATGTAATCAAGGAAGACAGTCCCCGTGCAGTAAAAGAGCTTCAGAACATGGGAATCCGTGTAGTTATGCTTACCGGTGACAATGAGCGTACCGCAAAAGCCATCGGAGCTCAGGCAGGAGTTGACGATGTGATCGCAGGAGTTCTTCCGGATGGAAAAGAAAGTGTGATCCGCACTCTGAAGGAGCAGGGAAAGGTTGCCATGGTCGGTGACGGTATCAACGATGCGCCGGCACTTACAAGAGCCGATATCGGAATTGCCATCGGTGCAGGAACAGATATTGCCATTGATGCGGCAGATATCGTTCTGATGAAGAGCCAGTTAAGCGATGTTCCAGCGGCAGTACGTTTAAGCCGCGTCACACTTCGGAATATCCATGAGAATCTTTTCTGGGCATTTTTCTACAATATAATCGGCATTCCCCTTGCAGCAGGTGTCTGGATCCCGCTTTTCGGATGGACCTTGAATCCGATGTTCGGAGCTGCGGCCATGAGTCTTTCCAGCTTCTGTGTTGTAACAAATGCGCTGCGTCTGAATCTGTTTCAGGTCCACAATGCAGCCAAAGACAAAACGATCAAAAATCCGGTAACATTACACATCAGTCATGATGAAAATATAAAAGAAGAAAAGGAGAACAAAACAATGGTAAAGGTAACAGTCAATGTAGAAGGAATGATGTGCGGACACTGTGAGGCACACGTAAACAAAGCCATCCAGGCAGCTTTCGGAGCAGAAGACGTAGTTTCTTCTCACGAGAACGGAACAACTGTATTCTCTGTACCTGAGAAGGTTGACGAGGCAAAAGTGGAAGAAGTGATCAAAGAAGCCGGTTACGAGTTCAAGGGAATCACTCAGGAGTAATGAATATAAAAAAACGTGTACCTGTGTTAAATGATCAAAAGTTTTAAACGATCTACAAAAAGAAACAGTTCTGCATAAAAACAGAGCTGTTTCTTTTTTGTAGTGCGCCCGGCGGCGCACGTTTCTAACGGGTTAAAGTCCCGAATCCGCCCGGTAGTGGGAAGGATATAGCCGAAGGCAAGGGTGTCCATCGTGAGACGGAATCCGAAGGAAGCCGGATGTGGGAACAGACTAACCACGGGCAAATCTCTGGTCTGACGAACAGAAATCTCATATAAGGTTATGCATGAGGGTAAGGCTGCTATCCAAGTCAAAGCCCAATAACTACACGGAATCATGCGTGATAAATAAGGCAGATGGATGGAGAGGAAGAAACGTGTGGTACCCGGGGAGGTCTGTGCGGTATGCTCCGAAAGGAGTAACCACTGTACAAAGCAGTGCTGAACGCACAGAAGTCAGCAGAGGTCATAGTAGCCGAAAGGTGAAGGACCGAATCAGTAGGAGTCTTGAGTATGACTGGGAAAGGAGGAATGACTGATGATGACAGAAAACACAAAAAGTGGCTGTTCGCAAAGAGATAGTGCGGAACATGAAGGGTATGCGAAAGCGTCAAGGTCATTCAATCGGATATGGAAAGAAAGAGACAGTGCACAGCCGAAACTCTTGGAAGCGATACTGTACAAAGATAATCTAAACAGAGCGTATAAAAGAGTGAAGGCGAATAAAGGAGCGGCAGGTATTGATGGAATGAGTATCGAAGAAACCCTGCCATATCTAAAGGAACATCAACAGGAACTGAAAAACCGGATACTCAGAGGAAAATATACTCCATCTCCGGTAAGGCGGGTTGAAATTCCAAAACCAGACGGTGGTGTGCGAAAGCTTGGCATACCAACGGTGATAGACCGTACCATCCAACAGGCAATAACCCAACAGTTAGTGCCAATCTATGAACCGCTGTTTGCAGATGGTAGCTTTGGCTATCGTCCGGGCAGAAGCGCCAAAGACGCAATACTTAAAGTGAAGGAGTATGCAGAAAAAGGATACACTTATGCAGTATCCTTAGATTTATCGAAATACTTTGATACACTTAACCATGAAATCCTTATTAACTTACTGCGCAAGACCGTAAAGGACGAACGGGTGGTACAGTTGATTAAGCGTTATCTGAAAAGTGGGGTAATGGAGAATGGAGTGGTGATGGAAACAGAGGAAGGTTCGCCACAAGGAGGAAACCTATCCCCATTACTGGCGAATATCTACCTTAATGAGTTTGACCAGGAGTTTGTAAAGAGAGGAGTCCCATGTATCCGATATGCAGATGACATTGTGCTCCTTGCGAAGAGCAAACGGGCATCGGAGAGACTTCTGGAAAGCAGTACGAAATATCTGGAAGAGAAGCTGAAACTTACAGTCAACAGAGAGAAAAGCCGTACTGTCAGCGTGTTTGCAATCCGAAATTTTAAGTTTCTTGGCTTTGCATTGGGAAGGAATGGGAACGGTATCTACGTTCGCGTTCATCCAAAGTCATGGAAGAAGTTTAAGTCGAGACTGAAAGAGTTATCTTCCCGTAAGTCTGTACAGTCAATCAAACCAAGCCTTGAGAAAATCAAGGTATATGCAAGAGGATGGCTGAACTATTACGGAATAGCAAGCATGAAAAACAATATTGAAGACATCAACGGATGGCTCTATCACAGAATACGCATGTGTATATGGAAACAGTGGAAACTTCCAAGAACAAAGAAAAGAAATCTGATAAAGATGGGAGTACACGAATACTATGCGAACATGGCAGCAAACTGCCGGAGAGGACACTGGTATTGTGCGAATCTGACAACAGTTAAGAAAGCCATGACAAAAGAAAGACTGATAAACGGTGGCTTTTATGATTTAGCCACAGCCTATCAGTCTGTGCACATCAACTATTGAAACCGCCGTGTACCGAACGGTACGCACGGTGGTGTGAGAGGACGGGAGCTAATCACTCCCTCCTACTCGATTATGATTGTATAGAAACCGGCATCCTGAAATATAATAAACAGAGAAAATGAATGCTGTCCGCAGATCTTCTCAGACCAGAAAGGGGGATATTTTTGAAAAAAGATACCAGAAAACTGATCACCTGCATTGCAGTGCCTCTGGCGACCGGAGCTGTTTCCGGTTTTTTTACCAGAAACGGAATGAAAGTATTTGCAACATTAAATAAGCCTCCCTTATCGCCGCCAGGATGGCTGTTCCCGGTTGTATGGACGATTCTTTTTATCATGATGGGGATTGCTTCGTTCTTGATCGCATCCAGGCCCAAAAGCAGAGCCAGAAATAAGGCTCTTACTTTATATGGGATCCAGCTTGCTGTGAATTTCCTATGGCCGTTTTTCTTCTTTGGGGCAGGATGGTATGGCTTTGCATTTCTCTGGCTTATTTTTCTGTGGGGACTTGTATATTGCTGTATCTGCACATTCGGGGAGTTTTCCCGGAATGCTGCATATCTGATGGTCCCGTATCTGGCATGGCTGACTTTTGCCGGTTACCTGAATCTGTTTATCGCACTTTGGAACTGACGGAACATTTGCCTCACGCATAAAATGCTTTCTGCTTCTATAAATTCGGCTAATATCATTATAATTTATTCTGAAAAAGCAGGAATATCCGCCAAATTGGTTTTTATTTTCAATTCTCTTATGCTATACTGATAGCGATTATGGATGTACAAACGACAACAAAAATCGTTAGCATTATGGTAGTAGAGAGGAGCACATTATGAGTGGATTTTTTGGAGTAGCATCGAAGGATGACTGTGTACTGGAGCTTTTTTACGGAGTGGATTACCATTCTCATCTGGGAACACGACGCGGAGGTATGGCGGTTTACGGAGAAAGTGGATTTGACCGTGCCATCCACAACATTGAGAACACGCCTTTCCGTACAAAATTTGACGGAGATGTGGGTTCCATGAAGGGAAATATGGGAATCGGATGTATTTCTGATTATGAGCCTCAGCCCCTTCTGTTCAGTTCCAGGATCGGCAGCTTTGCCCTCACTTTTGTGGGAAAGATCAATAATTATGATGAACTTCTGCAGCAGCTGTACAATACGACCAAGGTACATTTTCAGGAGATGACCAACGGAACAGTCAATGTGACCGAACTGATCGCTGCACTGATTTGTGAAAAAGACAATTTTGTGGAAGGTATCCAGTACGTACAGGGCCTGATCGATGGCTCCATGACTCTGCTTCTTATGACAAAAGACGGAATTTATGCAGCCCGTGACAAGATGGGACGAACTCCTGTGGAAATTGGCCACAAAGAAGGGTCATACTGTATTTCTTTTGAAAGTCATGCCTATATCAACCTTGGATACGAAGATTATAAAGAGCTAGGCCCTGGAGAGATCGTATTCGTAACAGCAGACGAAGTTAAAACTCTGGTTGAGCCTGGAAAGAAAATGAAGATCTGTTCTTTCCTCTGGGTTTACTACGGATATCCGACAGCCTCTTATGAAGGTGTAAATGTAGAGGAGATGCGCTACCGCTGCGGAAGCATGCTTGCAAAGAGAGACGGCGATTCCGTGCATCCGGACATTGTAGCCGGTGTTCCGGATTCCGGCATTGCCCATGCCATCGGATACGCCAATGAATCCGGCATTCCTTACGCAAGACCTTTCATCAAATATACACCAACCTGGCCCAGATCTTTTATGCCGACCAATCAGAACCAACGTAACCTCATTGCAAAAATGAAGCTGATCCCGGTACGTGCGCTGATCAAGGATAAAAAACTTCTTCTCATAGACGACTCCATCGTACGTGGTACCCAGCTCCGCGAAACAACTGAATTTCTGTACCGCAGCGGTGCCAAGGAGGTTCATGTTCGTCCTGCCTGCCCGCCGATCATGTACGGCTGCAAATACTTAAACTTCTCACGTTCCAAATCTGAGATGGAGCTGATCACACGTCAGGTGATTGAAAAAAGAGAAGGCCCCAACTGTCCGCAGGAAATTCTGGATGAATATGCAGATCCACATACAGAGAAATACGAGCAGATGGTACAGGATATCTGCAAGATGCAGAATTTTACCACTCTCCGTTATCACAGACTGGATGATCTTCTGGAATCCATTGGAATCGATCCTTGTAATGTATGCACATATTGTTTTAACGGTAAAGAATAAAAAATATTTTGAAAACAGAGAATTACTGTTTCAGATGAGCCTCATTAACTCCCGGTTGCATTTTGAGAATCTGCGGCTTATAATAAATGCGGATATATCTTTTGTGATATATCCGCGTTTTTTATGTCAGTTTTTATGTCATGGAAAATTATTTCGTAATGTTCCAATGACAGAGTATTACAAAAAAATTTCCAGGAGTATAAACATGATTTTTCCTATAAAAGCCATGATATTTGATGCAGATGGTGTCCTTCTGGACTCGCTTTCTGTCTGGAAGGAGCTTGGAAAACGATATATTACAGATCTGGGATATCAGCCGGTTGCGGGAATGGACGAAATCCTTTTTTCCATGAGTATGGAGCAGGGAGCGGCCTGGCTGAAAAGCAGGTTTACTCTTGAGTATTCCGAAGAAAAGATCGTGATGGATCTGAAAGCCCGGATCCGCAAATATTATTTTGAAGAGGTCCCGGCAAAATCAGGTGCCAGGGAGCTTCTTCAATGTCTTGCAGAACAGAAAATCCCGGCTGCGGTGGCAACCTCAAGCCCCAGGGAACATATCTGCCGGGCGCTGGAAAGAAACGGACTTCTTTCCTTTTTTGATAAAATCTATACCACCAGTGAGATCGGAGAAAGCAAACATTCTCCGAAGGTCTATTTTACAGCAGCAGTAGCACTGGGATCGGAGCCATCCCGGACGCTGGTTGTGGAGGATTCGCTCTACGCGTTGCAGACTGCCGGAAAAGCAGGATTTCTGACTGCCGGTATTTATGACGCATTGGGAGAACCGGATCAGGAACAGCTGAAAAAGGATGCCTATATCTACTGTCGGGATCTGACAGAGTTACAAAATCATATATTCACAGAAAATGGAGGAAACCAAAGATGAAAACAGCATTAACCATCGCAGGCAGCGATTCCAGCGGAGGAGCCGGGATCCAGGCCGATATTAAAACCATGATGGCAAACGGAGTATACGCCATGAGTGCCATCACCGCACTGACTGCCCAGAACACCACCGGTGTCACAGCTATCCAGAATGCAACCGCAGAGTTCCTGGGTCAGGAGCTGGACTGTATTTTTACGGATATCTTTCCGGATGCAGTAAAGATCGGAATGGTTTCCGAAAGTGATCTGATCCATATGATCGCAGGAAAACTCCGCTGGTATCGGGCAAAAAACATCGTGGTGGACCCGGTTATGGTTGCCACCAGTGGTGCAAGACTGATCAGCGAGGAGGCAGTGGATGTTCTGAAGGAGGAACTGTTTCCTCTTGCAGATCTTCTCACCCCCAATATCCCGGAAACCGAGGTGCTTACCGGACGGAAGATCAAAAGCGCCGATGATATGATCGAAGCTGCAAAACAGGTTTCCGAGCAATATCACTGTGCAGTTCTCTGCAAGGGCGGACATAAGCTCAATGATGCCAATGATCTTCTCTATGTAAATGGAACATATCAGTGGTTTGAGGGAAAAAGGATCGACAATCCCAACAACCACGGAACAGGATGTACTCTTTCCTCAGCCATCGCTTCCAACCTTGCAAAGGGATTTTCCATGGTGGAATCTGTAAACCGTGCCAAGGACTATATTTCCGGAGCCCTTGCTGCCATGCTGGATCTGGGAAAAGGAAGCGGCCCTATGGATCATGGCTTTGCGATAAAGAACAGTTATACAGAGGAGGCATAAGATTATGACAGTTACAGAACGTATCACAGCTCTTCGAAAACAAATGAAGGAAAAGGGAATCGATGCTTATCTGGTTCCGACCGATGATTTTCATGGTTCTGAGTATGTTGGAGATTATTTTAAATGCAGAAAATACATCACTGGATTTACCGGTTCTGCCGGAACTGCCGTGATCATGCAAGACATGGCCGGACTCTGGACAGACGGAAGATATTTTATCCAGGCTGCACAGCAGTTAGAGGGAACGCCGGTTACTCTGTTTAAGATAGGAGAACCGGACGTACCAACGATTCACAAATTCCTGGAAGAAAATCTGAAAAAGGGAATGTGTCTCGGCTTCGATGGCCGTACCGTAAGCGCAGAAGAAGCAGAGACGCTGGAAAAAATCCTTCAGAAAAAACAGATACGTTTTTCTGTAAATGAGGATCTCATCGGAAATATCTGGGATGATCGTCCGGCACTTTCCTGTAAACCGGTAATGGAATTATCCGAAAAATGGGCCGGAAGGTCCAGAGCAGACAAAATCCGGGAAATCCGCAGCAAACTGAAAGAGAAGGGGGCAGACCTCTTTATCCTCACTTCTCTTGATGACATTGCATGGCTTTTAAATATCCGCGGAAATGATATCCACTGCTGCCCGGTAGTTCTTTCCTATCTTGTGCTGGATGACAGCGAGCTCCGTCTTTTTGCCAATGAAAAAGCCTTTTCGGATTCTGTTAAGGAAGCACTTTCCAAAGACGATATTGCCATTTATCCATATGATGATATTTACACCTATGTACAGACGATCCCCGAAGAGAAAAAGGTATATCTTTCGAGAAGCAATGTAAACAGCCGACTGGTCAGCAGTATTCCGAAGCAGGTAACGATCCTGGACGGTGAAAATCTGACCCTTCTCCCAAAAGCCATCAAAAATGAAACCGAAGTCCAGAATGAAAAGACTGCCCACCTCAAAGATGGCGTTGCAATGGTGAAGTTTATCCACTGGCTGAAGAAAAATGTGGGAATGAAGAAGATCACCGAGCTTTCCGCTGCTGATAAGCTCTATGAATTCCGTTCCGTACAGGAGAATTTTCAGGGAAACAGCTTTGATCCCATCATTGCCTACGGTGCACATGGAGCCATTGTCCATTACAGTGCAACAGAAGAAACCAATATTCCACTGGAGCCAAAAGGACTGGTTCTGATGGATACAGGCGGACATTATCTGGAGGGCACCACTGATATCACCCGCACCGTTGTACTTGGCCCGGTTACTGAAAAAGAAAAAAAATATTTCACAGCAGTACTCCGTGGACACCTGCACCTGGCAGCAGCAAAATTCCGTTACGGCTGTACCGGCCTGAATCTGGATACCCTGGCCAGAGGACCTCTCTGGGCTATGGGAGAGGATTACAACCACGGAACAGGCCATGGCGTAGGTTATCTTCTCAATGTACACGAAGGACCGCAGAGCTTCCGCTGGAAAAGCCCTGACGAGCTTCCGGCTCCTGTTCTGGAAGAAGGAATGATCACCTCCGATGAACCGGGATATTATGCGGAAAATGAATTCGGCATTCGTCACGAAAATCTTGTAGTCTGCAAAAAAGCTGAAAAAACATCCTACGGCCAGTTTATGAAATTTGAGCCACTGACCCTGGTACCATTTGATCTGGAAGGTATAGATCCGGGACAGATGGAAGCAGGAGAGCGCAAATTGCTCAATCAGTATCATGCCCTTGTATACGAAAAAATTTCCCCATATCTGAATGAAGAAGAGAAATCCTGGTTAAAAAAAGCCACACAGGAAATATAACTCGGAATTCACTTTAATATTTCATTCCGGCAGATACCTTAAGAAATATAAAATCATTTCCGGGATAAGAATAAATCCTGACAGGGAGGTACTTAACGCCTATGAAAACAGAAAATATCATTAATCACTACATCGATCTCCACGCACATCTGGACGGTTGCATTACCCCAGAGATAGCCAGAAGACTTGCCGCATTGCAGCAGATCACACTTCCGGCTGCAACAGATGAAGAGCTTCTTTCTCTCCTTTCTGTACCGGATACCTGCGAAAATCTCAATGATTTTCTGAAATGCTTTGACCTGCCTCTTTCCCTTCTTCAGACAGAAGAGGCATTGGAAGAAGCTGTTTATCTTATCCTTTCTGAAATGAAAGAAGACGGTGTGATCTACGCAGAACTTCGTTTTGCCCCACAGTTCCATACACAGAAGGAAATGACTCAGGAAACAGCGATCCATGCTGCATTACGTGGTCTGAAAAGAGCTCCCATCCCCGGTAATCTGATCTTATGCTGTATGCGCGGTGATCTTAACCAGAAAGAAAATCTGGAAACTCTGGAGCTGGCAAAAAAATATCTTGTTGAAGATGGCGGCGTGGTTGCTATCGATCTTGCAGGAGCCGAGGCACTCTTTCCAACAGAAAATTACGAGGCACTTTTTGCAAAAGCAAGAGAATATCAGGTTCCATTTACCATCCATGCAGGCGAGGCCGGAAATGCAGAGGATGTAAAAACAGCTGTCCATATGGGTGCGGTCAGGATCGGCCATGGTGTGAGGATTGCAGGAAATAAGGAAGTGATACAGCTTGTAAAGGATAAGGGGATTTTTCTGGAAATGTGTCCTACAAGCAACCGCCAGACAAAAGCTGTGGAAGAAATGTCTGATTATCCGCTGAAAGCATTTCTCGAAATGGGACTTAAGGTAACCTTAAATACCGATGATCCGGCGATTGAAAGAACAACCCTCTCCCGGGAATTCCGATATATGGAATCTCTGTTAAATCTTACCCAGGAGCAGAAAAGGCTGCTACTTCTGAATTCTGTGGAGGCAGCCTTTACTTCCAGGAACAGAAAATGGAAACTGAAAGAACAGCTTCTTTTCTGAACCTTGGAAGCTACGATCGCATTAACATAATTCTTACTGTATGCCATCTTGACATTGACCGGTATTCTGTTCATCATATATGGGAGAATATGATTTTTGAAAGGCAGGTTGAAAATGATCTATATCTCTACATATTTATCACCTCTGGGAAATATTTTACTGGCTGCCGATGATATTGGGCTTACCGGTCTGTGGTTTGAAGGCCAGAAATATTTTGCCAATACACTTCCTGATAAAAGAATAGTGCAGGAGACGAAAATCCTTACAGAGGCAAAAAAATGGCTGGATATATATTTCTCCGGTGAGGACCCCACATTTACTCCCCCTCTTCATCCTTCCGGATCCGCATTCAGACAGGCAGTATGGCAGATTTTATTACAGATTCCTTATGGGCAGACGATCACATATGGAGAGATTGCACGAAGAGTAGCTGAAATGCAGCAGCTTTCTCATATGTCTGCACAAGCTGTAGGCGGTGCAGTTGGACACAACAAAGTTTCTATTATCATTCCCTGTCATCGTGTAGTAGGCGCAAATGGCAGCCTGACAGGATATGCCGGAGGCATTGACAAAAAAATAGCGCTTCTTGAACTGGAGCATGCAGATATGAGCCGTTTATTTATTCCCGGGAAGGGCACTGCACTGTAGCATGTATTGGAAGCCTATCAGTCTGTGCACGTCAACTCATTGAAACCGCCGTGTACCAAACGGTACGCACGGCGGTTTCGATAAAAGGGCGGGAGCTAATCACTCCCTCCTACTCGATTATCTTCTGTTATTAATAACCTCTCTCGCCATATCTGCAAGTTCTCCGGCAGGTAATTTTCCATCTATTTGCAGCAGATCATACTGGATGCCATCCTTATTCCAGTTAACGCTTTGAACCTGACTGACTTCAATCTGAGAAGTGCTGTCATCGTAACTGAATACAACTTTTCCACTGGACTGGTCTTTTTTATCTTGTTCTGTCAATTCGTAATCATCCGATACCACTTTATTTATATAATGTACATAATACAAATTTGTTCCATTTACAGTGGCAATAATATCACCTGACGGAGTAAGCTTTGAGTTAAATTTCTGCTGTTCAAACGATACAACATCTCCATTCTTCTGATAATCAAAGGACACAGATTTAAAATTCTCAATTACATTTGCATTGCCATCCTTAAAACTGTTTTTTATAATATTGCCCTCTTTGAAGCAGTACCCGTTCTCAAAGGTATCAATCAATACCGGTCTATACCCAATATCCTTTGTAATCTGTTCTGACGTTGGAAGAGATGTATAATCAGCACGTGATGCAGATGAACCTGTCCACATTGAAATCTTTCCTGTTGCTGCCATAGCAGTAACTCCAATTGTAAGTGTTGCAGCTATCAACAAAGGTAATATTTTCTTTTTTGATCTCATAGTCGTTTGCTTCCTTTCTGTATCTGCGAAGTCAAGTTTTGCATAAACTCTCTGTCTGACGTTCTCTGTATCAATATCAAGAGCATTGCAGGAAATATCTGCCTGTTTTTGTATTCCCAATTCTTTAAGCAAATTTTTTCTTCTCATAATTTTTCCTCCGCATCCGATAACATTTTTCTGAGTTTTCTTTTTCCTCTTGAAAGTCTGGTCTTAACTGTAGAAATATTAAGTCCCATTGCTTTTGAAATATCCTTGATTTTTTCATCAAATTTATACCGTCTTACAAAAATCTCGCTGTCAGGTTCGCCAAGGCTCATAACTGTTTCCCATACATAATTATTGTGAAAATTCTCTTCCATGAAATTTTTGCCATCTGACAGTTCAATATCTTCAAGAGATGTATGATCCATCTTTCTGTTTATCCGTTTCAGAGCAAAATTCCGGGCAACAACAGCAAGATATGACCGTAATGTACCTTTCTGCAAATCTATCCTCCCGGTATTCTTCCAAAGTACAACAAACACATCTGCCACAATTTCTTCAATATCCTCTTTCGGCAGTGAATTGCCGGTCATATGATACAAAACAGTACTCAAATACGGCGTATAAATTCGGATTGCTTCATCTATTGAATTTTTTTCTCTGTTCCTGAGACGCTGCAAAAGTTCTTCTTCATCTGTCATATCAATCCTACTTTCTTTTTAATATTTTCAAAAATTAAAAGCTTTTAACCTTTACATTCTTATATATCCTGTCAAAGAGCAAAAAGTTTCATTTTTGGAAAATTACGATATTAATACACCACTTTACAACTTTTTCATAAAAAAATATCGTACAGGACTTTCTGATGTATAATGAATTTGGCATAAAATATTACAAAGGAAAGTGAACCTGTACGGCAAAAACATTATACAGCGAAAAAACACTGACAGGCAGACTTCAGCAATATTTTTTGATCTATTTTGAAACTTTTTCTGTTCCGACAGCAGATACCTTATTTCTGCTGATATTATCTATACTGAGCCGCACACAACGGTTCCAACTATCTGAATGGACACTGCTTTGTGAGTGTCATGCTCTGCGTACCTGTCTGGAATGGGGATAAAGTACCTTATCTTTCCGTTCCTCTTGGTTATCGCATGTGGCGGAAAAAAGAGTCTAAACTGGAACTGGCAACCTCCATGATCCGGCAGGTTATGCCTGAATTTCACAGCAAAGATCATGTCATCATCCCTTGTGACAGCTGATATACAAAACACAACCTGGTATCCATTGTTGATGAATATCCGAATCCGGATCTGATTGGCAATGCAAGGAGTGCTTCTGTCATGTATGATCTTGCTTATGTCCATCTTTTTGTTTGTAAAATTTCTGAGAATATCCTGGTGAAATGGTAGTATAATACGGAGAATGTAAAAAACGTAAGAGAGTAAAAATGAAACTACCGGATAAATTAGCACCGTTTCTGGAATTATTGCACATATACAGAGAAACTGGGTGAGAAAACAGTGAAAGCATATCGGATTGATCTAAGCAGTGTTTTGTTTTTGTCGCCTGTGAAGAGCAAGACAAAGAGAAGCTTGAGGAATATATTACGGAATTACATAAAAAATACAAACACAAACAGAACAGAGATTAAAAAAGTGGATATTTCGTTGGCAATGGAAGAGGCAACGGAAAAAATACTTTTATGAGAACCGATTTCCTTTCCGATGCATCTAATTAGTGTAAAAGTAAACATGAGTGGTAATCCAGCTGGACAAAAGGAGAAGACAAAGTTATGACAAAAGATGTATTTATTAAGGAGGTTCGGGATGCAGAAGCCATGCTGTATCATATATCAAAGTCCATTCTGAAGAATGACTCTGATTGTGGGGATGCTGTGCAGGAAACAATTCTTAAGGCATATGAAAAACTTCCCACTTTAAAGAAAGAAAAATATTTCCGAACATGGATCACAAGGATATTGATCAATGAATGCAAAGGGATTCTTCGGAAAAGAAAAAATGTTATTCCATATGAAGAATATATGGACAATATGAAAACGACTGAGAAGAACAGATACAGTCATTTGTATATGGCGATTATGGAACTTCCGGAGGATCTGAGGGTTTTGGTCACATTGTATTATTTAGAAGGATTTTCATTGAAAGAGATCAGTGAGGCTCTGGATATTCCGGAAGGAACGATCAAAAGCAGACTTTCACGTGCAAGAGAGTTTTTGAAAGAGCAGTTATCCGAAGAAGAGAAAAGACCGGCAACTGGGAAAAACAGCAAGCAATTAAAAAGAATAACAGGAAAGGGGAAAATGTCATGTTAGAGAACAAATGGAATAATATCGCACCGGAAGTACCACAGGATTTTCATAATAAATTTGAAGATACACTAAAACAGATTGAACAGGCGGATTCAGTTGATAAAAAATACAAAAGAAAAAAAATCAGTGGCCGATTATTGATTGCAGCAGCAGTAATTTGTACTGGTATGGCTGTTACTGTAGCTGCAAAAGAGTTCTTTAAATGGAATAATTACCTGGTGAAAAGACTGGAGCCATCGGAAGAACAGCAGAAGACACTGCAGGAATCAACCTATATTCAGAATATAGACCAGTCTGTAACACAAAATGGTGTGACGGTTACCCTGACAGATTCTATTCAGGACCAGGGATTTCTGTATGCTTTTTTTGAAGTGAAAACAGATGACAGTATTTCTATGACTGATCATACTTCTTTTGAGGAGATGACACATTTTAAGATCGATGGAAAGGAAGTATATGCAGTGGACAATAACAGATTTGGAAGTTTCAATACTGGGGTAGGACAGGATGTGTTACTGAAAACAGATCAAAATTCTGCACATCTTAAATATTTTAACGCCTGTATATCCTATGACGGTGATTATGATCTGAGTAATAAAACAGTAGAAATCACATTAAAGAATCTTACGGAGGAAGGAGATTATGATACGACTGTTATTACAGATGGAACATGGGATTTTAAATGGACCCTGGGTGCAGTAAAGCCTCCGACAACTCTGGAAGTGAACCGGAAATGTGATTTTGGAGGTTATGAAATCACAGTGAAAAAAATGGAAGTAACGCCCCTTTTATGGTCATTATATCTTGATTATGATGAAGCTATGAAGGTGTATGAAGATGAGAAAAACAGGTTTGAGTACACAGGTACAGATTATGGTATGGATCTTTATGGCAGAGCTAATATTGACCAGGTGCGTTATAAAGATGGAACGGTTTTAACACTTGATCTGACTATGGGAGGCATCGCTGGCGGTGGAGAAAAACAGGATAAGGAAAATGGTGTCCTGATCATCAGAAACAGCTTCCCGCAACTGGTTGATGTAGATAACCTGCAGGCGGTACATTTTGGGAACATTGACCAGTGGCTTGAAGTGCGGGAATAAAAGTTTTTTCGGTGATACAGAAAAATCCTCCCATAATTAGATAATGAGAAAATACAAAAAGAACCGATACAAGGTCTTTGCAAGACTGATATCGGTTCTTTTTGGCTAAGTCTGCCAAGCCCATTACCTTTAGGTGATGGGTAGTTGACTAAATATAGGTAACCATACAGTCGGAAAAATGGCTCTGTAACAAAAGACCGTTTTTCCGGCTTTTCATTTTATCAGTAGTGAGGCATTCACACCGTTTGAAAATCTGTAAGATCTGAGTCATTGGGGTATGTCATGACGGGTAATCAAATATATGACATAGATTCTACAATTGTAGAAAATAAGATTGACTTTCTAATTCTACAGATGTAGAATTAGAGATGATTTCTACAAAAGTAGAAAAAGAAGGGAAAACACAAGCTGAGGCGCAGACTCACAGACCACTATGATTACGATGTGACCATGTGGGATTCACTTGTGGTAAAAAAGTTGTTGCAGCGTATAAACTACATCAAATAGATACGGAGGATAAAATGTGCGGAATCTGTGGATTTACAGGTTACAGACAGGATCAGAAGACAGTAATTGAAAGGATGATGAAAGCCATTGAGCATAGGGGCCCGGATAGTGAGGGCTCTTTTTGCAGGGAGAAGATCACGCTGGGCTTTCGAAGACTTAGTATTATTGATTTAGAAGATGGGCAGCAGCCTATGGAAAGTGCGGACGGAAACCTTCATATTGTTTTTAATGGAGAAATCTATGATTATAAGGAACTGCGGGCAGAACTTGAGGCTTTCGGCATTTCTTTCTGTACTCATTCTGACACGGAGGTTCTGATAAATACTATTCAGCAGTATGGGGAGAAGGCACTGGATAAGCTCAGGGGAATGTTTGGATTTGCTGTATGGAATGAACAGGCGCAGAGTTTGATGCTTGCAAGGGATTTTTTTGGAATTAAGCCTGTGTACTATGCCGAAATAGATGGACACTTTGTATTTGCTTCTGAAATTAAGAGTATCCTTGCATTTCCAGGCTATGAAAGGAAAGTAAATCAGAAGGCACTGGAGCAGTATTTGTCATTTCAATATTCCCCTCTGGAAGAAACTTTTTTCAGGGGGATTTATAAGCTTATGCCAGGTCATATGCTTTTATATAAAAACGGAAACTATGAGATAAAGACTTATTTCAAAACAAAGCTTGCACCAGGCCAATGGGACCGTAAGACGAATATGGAGCAGCTGCGGAATCAGCTTGCAGAGAATTTAAAGGATTCAGTGGAGCACCATATGTTAAGTGATGTGGAAGTCGGCGCGTTTTTATCCGGAGGAGTGGATTCCGGTTATCTGGCTTCTTCCTCTGGTGCAGATCAGGCATTTACAGTGGGATTCGATGAGGGAGACCGATATAGTGAAGTAAACAAAGCTGCCAAAGTGGCAGAAAAAGCAGGTTTGAAACACCATGTGAAAATCATATCCAAGCAGGAATTCTGGGATGCCCTTCCAGATGTTATGTATCATATGGATGAGCCCCTTGCTGATGCTTCTGCCGTTGCACTCTACTTTCTCTCAAAAGAGGCTGCAGGTCATGTCAAGGTTGTTCTTTCCGGAGAAGGAGCAGACGAGCTTTTCGGTGGATATAATATTTACAGAGAACCGGAATCATTGAAAAAAATTGACTGGATTCCATTTGGTGTCAGACGTGTAATTGGAAAACTGGCTGCAAAGCTGCCGGATGTGAAGGGACGAGATTTCCTTATCCGTGCAGGAATGAAAGTGGAAGAACGTTTCATCGGAAATGCATATATTTACCGTGAAAAAGAGAAAGCGCAGATTTTGAAAAATAAAGTAACAGGACCTTCCACACAGGAATATTTAAGACCATTTTTTGAAGAACTTGAGTCAGAAAACAGAGGATCACTTCAAGACATGGAAAAAATGCAGTCTGTAGATCTGAGCTACTGGCTTCCTGGAGATATTTTGCAGAAAGCAGATAAAATGAGCATGGCACATTCATTGGAAGTCAGGGTACCATTTCTGGATAAAGAAGTTTTTGACTTTGCAGCAAAGCTTCCGAAGGAAGCCAAGATTGCAGCGGGTACAACCAAATATATTTTCCGTAAAGCTGTTTCAGAATTTCTTCCACAGGAAACCGATGAACGTAGGAAACTTGGTTTTCCAATTCCAATCCGTGTGTGGCTGCGGCAGGATGACTGGTATCAGATGGTAAAGGAGTTATTTACCTCGAAAGAAGCAGAAGAATTTTTTCATACAGAGGAACTGCTTCAGCTTCTGAAAGACCATAAAGAGAAAAAGGCAGATAACAGCCGTAAAATCTGGACAGTTTTGTCATTCCTTATCTGGTACGATAAATTCTTTGTTTCATATTCGAAGTAAGAATGTTGCTGTCACGCAGAACATATGCAAAAATCCTACCAGAATATTCCAATATCATAGTGCATATGTGTTATGCAGCATCCAAACTCTGGAATGTCTGCAACTATGAACGTCGTCATTATAAAGAACTGGGGCGGGAAAAGTATCCTGACTGGTATTATCAGAAAAAAGAGCATAAAGGAGATCTGTGGTACAGACAACTTCCGTCACAGACAGCGCAAGAGACCTGCAAACAGCTGGACAAAGCATGGAGATCTTTCCTTATATTAAAAATATAAGGTTTTTGTGAATACTTTTTATTCCTTTATGTTTTCTACGTCCATCAAATAGGATATAATATATGATTATAAATCTATAATGGGAATCAGAAAACTGAAGATTAAAGGAAGGAAAAGATGTTTAAATTTTAAAACATCAAAATAATGTCATGTATATAAGTGAAATAGTAGAAATTAATAATTATCGGAATTTGACCGGAAAGACAATAACGTTTAATGATACTTTAAATTTTCTTATTGGCGAAAATAATATTGGTAAAACCAATATATTAGAATTGATAAACATCTGCTTGGCAATCGGGAAATTTGCAGAAACCGATTTTATGGATATCACATTACCAATTAAAATTAAATTCAAAGTTAAATATTCAAATGAAGAAATCGGATATTTTGAAGATAATTTTGATGTAGATGACAGTAATTCAATTACTTTAGTTGCAGTGCAAGATTCTGTCGATGAAAGGATAAATTATTATCACGATACGCCAAATCAAACCAAAATTGGTATGGCAACCATACGGACTATGAATATATTGTACTATTATGCACAAAGGATGCCATCAAAGGAAGTAGACTTTAGAAAAACAAGCGGTTCAGGAAAAGTATTGAATTATCTTATTCAACATAGCTTGGAACAATCTGAAATACAAGAAAAAGATATTCTTAAGAAAACAAAGCTTAAGAACATTGTTAAAAATGTGAACATACAAATAAAAAAAATAAATACGATTACAGGGGATAGTGTAAGTGCTTATGTTGAAACAGAAGTAGATAAACTTGTATGTAGATTGTTAGGCTTGGGAGATGAGAATGGACGAGAATTAAGCTCACTGGGCGAAGGGGTTCAATATGCATTTAATATTTTGTTACAAATTATTGAAATAATTTATAACGTTAAGGCGACAAGGAAACCTGAAGATTTTGAAGAACGATTAATAAACAGAGATGGAAAAAAACTCTTTCCTTTATTCTTAGTATTAGATGAGCCAGAAGTTCATCAGCATCCATATAGGCAGCGAAGTTTGATTAGAAAAATTAAGGCATTGATTGAAAATAATAATCAAGAATTTTTAAATTTATTAAAGGATTTGTTTGATATAGATGGATTAACAGGACAGATTTTTATAGCTACACATTCACCGAATATTTTATTGGACAACTACAGACAATTTATAAGATTATATAAAAGTACAGGAACTGATTCGCAATTAAAAATTGTTTCAGGTATGAATGTTGTGATTGATGATAAATTATATAAGCATATGCTTCATAATTTTATATATTTAAAAGAGGCTATGTTTAGCAAATGTATTATTTTTGTAGAAGGAGACACTGAAAATGGGGCAATTCCGGTATTTGCTGAACGTATGGGCCTCGATATGGATGAGAGAGGAATCGGAGTTATCAAGCTAGATGGAGCAGACAGTGTAAAAAGATGTATGGCACTTTACAAATCTTTTGGAATAAAATCTATCGCGCTAATAGACAAGGATAAGAAAGAAAGTTATAGTTCTGAACCAGATATCTATTTTACAAAAGCGAATGATTATGAAGAAGATGTATATGACAATTTTAAATTGACTGATTATTTAAAAAGCTGTAAAGAATTATCAGGAGTAGAACCATATATTCCGATTTTGAGAAGGGAGGGATTAAATTTTAATCCTGGACAATTTGTAGAAAATCCAGCAAATATTGAAATAGATGATACCTTACAAATGAAAATTATGGTGGAGAATAAAGATAGAGAACTTCAAAAATTAAAGCAATCTAAAAATGCGGCTAAAGGTGCAGTTTTAGCGGGATATGTTACAGTTATTCCGCCTGCTTTTGAGAAAATTATCAATAAATTAATAAAAGAGGTAAAATAATGCAGGCAGAAAATGTTATTAAAGAAAAACATGCAGGAGATATCGAGCAATTAAAGTTCATCTTCTCGGATGAAAATAGAATAATTGTTACAGCACCAGCTGGATGTGGAAAAACAACAGCAATGGTGAGTAAAATTGCTAGAGAATTAAGTAATGGACATATTTTGTCGAATAAGAAAATTTTAGCAATGACATTTAGTGTAAATGCGGCAATGAAAATAAAAGATTCATTAAAAGCACTTTTACCAGAATTGGTGGAAAACATCCAAAAATATTTAGCTAAAGTGGATGTTGCCAATTATCACAATTTTGCGATGAGAATTCTCTTTAAACATGGATATTGCCTTAATGGTGAATTCATTCATTTATCGGACTTCAAAATTGTAGACGAAGATAGTCCTCTTTTGAATACATTTATTACAAGTGCTGATAGTGATAAATTGAAAAAAGTAAATGATGCGGTTAAAGCCTCAAATAAAGAGAATCTGATTGTTGCATTGGATGATTACTGGGATATTTTGAACAGAAAGCTAATAACAAATCATGTAATTACATATAATGGAATTTTAATATCTGCAATTAAATTACTGCGTGAAACGCAAATATCTTCTTTTTATAAACAATATTATCAGATGATTATTATAGATGAGTTTCAGGATACAAATCTGTTAGGGTATTTGTTGATAAAAAAATTAATTGGCAATAATATGATTATTTTTTTAGGTGATGATGTTCAAAAAATATATGGTTTTTTAGGTGCTGTAAATGGTATTTTCAATTTAATCATTGAAACCTATCCAGCTATAGAGATTAAATTTTGTAATAATTATCGTTTTAGAGAAAATAATCGAATGAAAGCCTTAGATTTATTTATAAGGGATTGTGTAGAAAATTTTCAGCCATCGCATTTAAAAGCCTCAGTTCTTGTGAAAAATTTACAGAGCGATCATGAAGAAGATGATTTTATTGTAAAGGGAATAGAAAAGATTGTTTCAACTAAAGAAGATAAGGTTGCGGTTCTGGTACGAGCAGGATGGCAAGGCAATTCAGTTGCTCAAATTTTAGATCAAAAAGGCATTCTGTATTTTAATGCGTTATTTAAAGAAACTGATCCCGAATATATTTCTTTTTATAATATAGCATTAGAAGAATTTCATAATAATGTTTTAGGCAAAGCTGTTCAGCGAAATCTAAAGAATTGTTTATTGGCTGTTGATGCCAGAAGAAATGAAATATATCAACAAGAATCAAAAAAATATATATTTGAATCAATGTATAAATTATTAGAAATTTTATTTGTAGAATCGAAAAAAGTGAGTGGAACTTCAAGAGATAAATATGACTATATTGATTTCATTTTAGGAAACAAAGGATTAAAACATATGATGGAATTTGTAGACGAACAAGTTGTTTTAACTACTATACATGCGGCGAAAGGCCTAGAATGGGAATATGTAATTATTCCTAGATTAAATGGTTTCGCTTTTCCAAGTTCTCATATGTGCAGATCTTGTAAGGAAGCAAATAGTTGCAATGAAGGATTTGATTATTGCAAATTTACATATGCTCAATCATTAAAAAAAGCATTTAAAGAAGAACTGAGTATTTTATATGTTGGAATTACAAGAGCAAAAAAGAATGTGTTTTTTACAGTAAACACGGGAGCTAATAAATGGAATCATAGTAAAACTACGAGTTGTTTGCTTAATCTTGAAGGCCTTATCTTAGAAGATTATGAATGGGAAAATACAATATGATGCTGGAAATACAAATCTGAAATTTACTGTCAGAAAGAAAAGAATTATCTGTGGAATCTGGGCTGTGTTTTTGACCGCGCCCATAGCAGCTTTCCTGGATATGTACCTGAGAAACAGGCTGGCGGAATATCAAATTGCACGCATACAGGCGATGTTTTCCAGCGGTAGCGAAACAGACTATCTCACAAAAATGTTGCATTCACTTTGGAGACAGAATAAGCTGATCGGGAAAAGCAAATCAGATGTAACGGGAATCCTGCCAGCATTTAATGCGGATTACATTCTGACCTATTTGTCATCTGTATATGGAATAATTGCAGCTATACTTTTGTGCTGTGTTCTTGCGGTTCTGATTTTTGCAGTCTTTAACACTGCGTTGCGACAGATAAATCAGCTGGGTATGATGATGGGATGCGGGTGCAGAATTGTATTTCTCATCAGTTTTTTGATAAATGTCCTTGAGAATCTAGGCGTATTTCCGCAATCAATAACATTTCTTCCGTTTTTTTCAGCCGGAGGAAGCTGTATCATAATTTCTTATGGACTTATGGGGATCGTGCTGAGTACTTACAGGTATAAGAATATTTATCCGCGACATCCAGGAGCAGGTTTTATGTCCATTAATTCTAAGGTAAAAAAAGTATCGTAATATTATCCAATGCGTCGTAAAATCTCCTGCTTCAGCTATGGGGATATAAGACGCGTCCATCGAATTTATGCAAGTAATTGAAGATGGACAAAATAGCAATTGTATTAATTAATGAGCCATAGCATAATACAAATATGAACACAACATATAAATCAAACAACAATGTCGTCTATTCCTGTAATACCATGTAGTATGGTGTCCAAAGCATAGACGAAAAGTATTAATTAATGGTGTGGACGTCCGGCTGAAGGAGCTGCTCACAGAGTATGCTGCAAATCTTTCTGTAGACATTCTGGAAATGGAGAGCATGCCAGACCATGTTCATATGCTTTTGGAAGTAGATACTCAGTTTGGCATCCACAAAGCTGTAAAGTCATTTAAAGGCTATACGTCCAGAATTTTAAGACAGGAATTTCCCTATTTTAAAACGAAAATGCCGACTCTCTGGACAAACAGCTATTTTGTATCGACGGTGGGCGGTGCTCCGCTGGAAACAGTAAAACAGTATATTGAAAACCAGAAAACATCGCAGAGACAAAAGGATAAGATGGGATAATGCAAAAAGGAATTAAATTTAGGATCTACCCGAACAGAGAACAGAAAAACTTCATCCATCAGACCCTGAGATGTTGCCGGTTCATCTACAACCGGGGACTTGCCATGCGTAAGGAAGGCTATGAAAATGGGGAAAAGATCGGCTATTCCCAGACTTCCGCCATGCTGACTGAACTGAAAAAGCAAGAGGAGTTTGCCGTTCTGAAAGCAGCAGATTCCATTGCATTACAGCAGTCTTTGCGGGATCTCGACCGGGGATTTGTGAATTTCTTTCAGAAACGGGCTTCCTATCCAACCTTCAAAAGTAAACATAACCGGTTCCAGTCATACAGAACGGTAAATCAAAAAGATAATATTCGTATTGTGGGAAGATATATCAAACTTCCGAAACTTGGATTTGTTAAAATACGGCAGTCGATGGAAGTGGAAAAGATTAATCACGTGATCATTGAGCACACACCGGCTGGAAAATATTTTGCGGTTTTAAATGTTGATTTTGAACCGGAACCACGCTCAAATGCTGGCGGAACGATAGGGATTGATGTCGGAATCAAAGCGTTCTACTCCGACAGTAATGGAAATACGGTATCAAATCCCAGATATCTGGAACGCTCAATGCGAAAACTCATAAGAGAACAGCGCAGGCTTTCCCGAAAACAAAAAGATTCCCATAACCGCGAGAAGTAGCGGATCAGGGTGGCAAGAGTGTATGAGAAAGTAACCAATCAGCGGAATGATTTCCTGCAGAAACAGTCAACGATGCTGGTGCGTGAAAACCAACGATCGAGGGAGCCGTAAAGTTCTATCTTGGGTTCCTGTTCCCATATGGGGAATACTATGTTACCGGGCCTTCCACTTCCCCGGAAAACCGTTTCTGTGGAGAAGATGGAAAATCCCACAGTGTGGGAATGGCATCCACCATGGATATCAGCATCCTGAAAGAACTGTTTGGGTACTACCTGAAAATATGTAACATCCTGGGCATAGAGGGAGAGACAGTGGATGTAAAACGGGTACTTTCAAAACTGTCGCCATTTAAGACGGGAAGCTTTGGACAGATCCGGGAATGGTTCCTGGATTATCCGGAAACAGAGATCCATCACCGCCATGTTTCCCATCTGTATGGTCTTTATCCCGGAAACCTGATCACAGAAAAAACCTCGGAGCTTCTGGAAGCCTGCCGGGTGGCTCTGGAAAGGCGCGGGGACGAAGGAACCGGATGGTGTATGGCATGGAAAGTATGCCTCTCTGGGCCAGACTCCGGGACGGGGAACATGCACTGGGGCTTTTGAAAAACCAGCTCCGTTATACCAGGGAGGAAAATATTTCCTGTGTGGGAGGCGGCATTTATCCCAATATGCTGTGTGCACACCCACCGTTCCAGATCGATGGGAACTTTGGCTTTGCAGCTGCAGTTGCAGAGATGCTTATCCAGAGCAGGAAGGGGCATATCCTGTTGCTTCCGGCACTTCCGGCTGAGTGGAAAGACGGAAATGTCCGGGGAATGAAGGCACAGGGTGCCATCACAGTTGATTTTGAATGGAGAGATGGCAGGATACACAGGGTTCGCCTCTGTTCTTCCTGTGAGCAGAAAGTAACGCTTGAATGTAATGGAATTTCAAAAACAGTATTTTTAAGACCTGATGGAACAGAGGATATGATTTTTGATTGATCTGTCCTGAGGATCTGGAAACCATAGACAGTGGTAAGTAATGGGGTACAATAAAATACAGCCAATCGATTTTGCCAGAAACTATTGATATTTCTTAGGGTATCGCATATAATATAGTTAAACCAAAAGGTTTCGTGTAGCGGCACGTAAAAGCTGTACTGTGCCCGGGCAGGGTAATTACTGGGACTATTTGATACTCGGAAGGGTATTACGCCCACACCAGGGAGATACGGTGAGTCCGCGCCGGGGACTTAATGATACCGGCGACATTTTAGACGTTCGGAAGGATGTCGCGGCTGACAGCCAGCATAAAACCGCTTTTTAAGATTATGGGCACTGGATAACAAAAAGTTGTCCGGTGCTGTTTTTATATTATAGTGATGATTGGGAAAACAACAGGATAGAGAGAAAATCGTACAGGAGATTAAAATAGCTGCCGATCTGTATAGGAAGCATTTAGTAGGTAAAAGATTTCTATATGTATTTGAAGGCAGATATATTGAGGTGCTTTATAAAGCTGCCAATTTCAGGCACTTAACAGGTGTGGCCACAAACCTTTCCGCAAAATAATTTTATAGTTATGCAGCAAAAAAGCTGCTTCAGGCTTCGCAGATATTTTTTACACCGCAGCACCCTTTTTCATTGTGTAAGCGTAAAATTAAGCATATCGGACAGATTGCAATGCTGGCTGGATCAGAAGGCTTTATGTTGGAAGAGATTGTTACAGATACGAGAACTTATAAGTTTGGCACAACAGATCTTAATTTTACTCTATGCTTAAATAAAGAGTATGATGATCAGGGACAGCAAAAAGGCGATTGCTTCGTAGTATAATCACTGCGAGATGAAGATTGTTTTTCTAAAAGTAGAACAGCATATACAGTAACTCATATTTTCTCAGCACCGAATGATGCGAAAAAATATACAACTTTACTGTTTTTGGACGAAAATGCAATGATAGACAGTCTTCCGGATGAAATTAAAAACATGCTGGATCAAACTTTATTACATAAATAAAAATGGAGAGTCTTAGTTGGCGATTCAATTAATCTATCCTGAGGGTATGAGAATTATTGACAGCCGTATCATGTAAAACGCACATGGTACGGCTGTTTTTATAACCTAATAGGACCTGATGATCATAAAATTTGAACGATTTCGGAGGTGTTTTTATCTGAGATAATTTTTTTTAAAATATTTGCAACCTTTTTAGGGATTCGCACGTCTAATAAGTAGGAGCACATAAATGAAGCTTCTATAGTATACTCCGGATGACTGGTCTGAGATAGGAGAATTGGAACTATAATGAATGAGGTTTTGATACGAAAAGCGAAGAAAGGCGACAAGGATGCTTTTTGCAGGCTCATGGATGAAAATGTACAGAGTATGTACAAGATTGCAGCAGCATATCTGAAAAATGATGAAGATGTTGCAGATGCAATACAAGATACGATCCTTTCCTGCTATGAAAATCTAAGAAGTCTAAGAAAGAACAGATACTTTAAAACATGGCTGATACGCATCCTGATCAATAAATGTAAAGATGTCATACAAAAGAATAAACTGGTTACTTTTATGGATCAAATTCCAGAAACACCTTTTCATGAAGAATATGAGACAATAGAATGCTTACAGGCATTAGAACCATTGGATAGTAAATATCGTTTGGTTGTTATTCTGTACTACATGGAGGAATTTAATATCCGGGAAATCAGTAATATCCTGGATTTGCCAGAAAACACAGTGAAATCCCGCCTTCATCGTGGAAGAAAAAAAATCGCAGAGATATATGGATATAAAATTAAGGAGGAACGTGCCTAATGATGACTCTAAATAATAATGAGAAAGATTTCCAGAAAAAAATGCAAAAGGATACTGAAATTCCGGCGATTGTACATGAACATATCAATCAGGCCTATCATTTGATTGAGAATAATACGGTTACTCAGAAAAAAGCACCAAGGGATCCATTCCACTGGATGAAAATCGGAGGCAGGGTAGCAGGAGGTATGGCAGCGGTACTGGCGGTCGGATTTATATTCTGTGCAACCAATCCAGTAATGGCAAAGAATATCCCGGTTGTAGGAGGGCTTTTTGAAATCTTGCAGGATAATGTAAGTTTCTTTGGTGATTTTTCGGATTATGCAACAACCTTGGAATCCGTTGATGGAACAACGGCAGATGGCAGTGAAGCAGATGGGGACAAGACAGGTAATGCCACTAGTGAGAATGCTTACATTAAAACAGCAGATGGGCTGACAATTACATGTTCTGAGGTATATGCCAACAGCCAGGCGGTCTATATAACTATGCAGTTTAAGAGTGATAAGCCATTTCCAGAAACGTCAACCAGGGCGGAAAGTGGAACACCAGTCATTGATCTGGATATGACTGGCGGTGTGGACTTTGATTCAGAAGCTAGTCCGGTGATCGACGGTCAGGTGGAAGGACAGTTTCTGGATGACAACACCTATGCATGCATTTTCCGTTATGATTTGGCAGAGGCGGCAAAAGACTATACGGAATATAATGAGAAATACAATGAAATGACACAGCAGGTAATGGATGAGATGGGAATAACTCAGGCGGACTTAGATGATCAGACGGATGAAGGTTATGCGCTGCTGGAAGAATTTATCAATAAAGTATCTGAGCGTGGTGGAGCATATCAGAAATATATTAAAGATATTGAGATTCCGGATACTTTTAATCTGCATCTGGATATCACGAAGGTAAGAGGGCTGGAAGCAGACTATGAGTGGTCAGAAGCGGATGATGAAAACTATGGAAGGGATGCCGGCTACTACAAATATGAAGGTGACTGGAGTTTCGATATCCCGGTTACAGTAGATGATTCCCGGACAGAAGTATTGGAACTGAATGATACAAACGATGCTGGTATCGGACTCAAATCCGTAATTCGTTCTCCGTATGAACTGACGGTAAATGAACTTTATAAGGAAGGATCCAACAGTGACTGCTTCATGGTAGCTCTTGATGCCAACGGAAACACACTTCCATATAATGAGTCTACTGGAAACTGTAATAACTTCGCAATTCAGGACAGGGATATTTCGACAGTAGATATTTATTTCCTGGATTATATCCAGTATATGGATGAACTGAAGGGGCAGCAGAATTTTGATAATCCTACGAAAGAAGACGGCCAGAAATGGAAAAAACTTCTGGAGGAAAATGCAAAGTACCATAAGACATTACATTTTGATAGTGACAATGCAAAAAACTAATTGATTCAAAGAAAGATAAATAAGACATGAGACCAAAAGAAGTGATAGGGCAATCAATGAGAACTACAAAATCGGCAAGACCAGGTTCAGTTGTTTATGTGCCGATGGATAAATCGGAATTCAGATCTATTATATTTTCAGAAAAGAAGAAAAATAAAATTAAGAAAATTGTAATATTGATTATATTGATGATTTTTGTTATAGGCTGTTGTATTTATGCAGGTATATCTTATTATTACTCATATCACTTCTTTTATGGGACGACCATCAATGGGATTGACAGTTCAAATAAGACAGCATATGAGGTTGAGCAGGAGATTGCTGGGAAAAAGGATAACTATACTATTCAGGTAAGGGCAAGAATGCATGACCCGCAGGCCATTACAGGAAAAGACATTGATTATAAATACGTATCCAGCGGTGCGGTTCTCCAGCTGCTGAAAACTCAGAAATCATGGGAATGGATCGGCAGTCTTTTTGAAACAAAAAACTATATGGTTCAAGAAGAGACTTTTTTCAGCCGGGAGAAACTGGAAGAACAGGTAAATTCATTAAATTGTGCGAAAAAAGAGAATCAGATAGCACCGGAAAATGCGTATGTAAGTTTTGTTAACTCAGAATTCACTATTGTGCCAGAAACGGAAGGCAACGAATTAAATACCAAAGAAGCTTATCAGATGATATGCAGGGCAATCGATAACGATGCGGCAGAGGTAAATCTGGAAAGTGATCCAAAGGCTTATAAGAAAGCAGATGTGACGAAAGAAAGTTCAGAACTTCAGAATATGGTAAATACATATAAGAACCTGACAAAAGCAAATATCACATATACATTTGGAGACGAAACGGTAACACTCGATGGGAATACCATCAAAAACTGGCTGCAGTTTGACGAGAAAGGGCAGCTGCTCCAGAATGATGAAGCCTTCCGGCAGCACGTAGTGGATTATGTGGCACAGCTTGCAGCAGATCATGATACAGTTGGCACTGAAAGACAATTTCAGACCACGAGCGGAAGGACTGTGTATGTATATGGTTCTGCCTATGGGTGGAAGATTGATCAGGACAAGGAAGTAGCACAGCTCATGCAGGAAATTCAGTCAGGAACCCAGACAACCAGGGAACCGGTATATTCTATGAGGGCAAATGCACACGGGATTAATGATCTCGGAGATACATATATAGAGGTAGATCTCACAGAGCAGTATATGTGGTATTATCAGAATGGAAATATTATTTTCCAATCAGAAATCGTATCCGGACTGCCAAGCGCTCCGGATAGAAAAACACCCCCTGGAATATTCACACTGAATTCAAAGAGCAGTCCGTCCGTGCTGCGAGGTGAAATGACAGCAAATGGAACCTATTCTTATGAACAGCCGGTAACGTACTGGATGCCATTCAATGGAGGAATTGGCTTTCATGATGCAGACTGGCAGCCGTACTTTGGTGGTGACAGATATCTTACAGGTGGTTCTCATGGATGCATCAATCTTCCACCAGAAAATGCCGGACAGCTTTATAATCTTATTCAGTATGATGTCCCGATAATCTGTTTTTACTAATTCTATATTCAAGATGTACAGGACAGGAGCTAAGTAGTAATGCAGTGGGCTCCTGTCCTTCATTGTCAACAATATCAGATTGGCACATGATCACCCGCTCGATAATTCAGAACAAAGCAGACTTGATGTGGAAGTGGCAGAGTGATTGGTAAAAGCTAGCAATCTCTTCCTTTCACAAAGAGTGAAGAAGAGAAGGCACATTAATGGGATTGACGTATCAATACTGGAACCATATAATGGGTACAAAGAAAAATTTATTTATGGAAATAAACACATTGACAGAGCATGCAAAAGTGCTGTGATTAAAGTTTAAAAAGAATCCTTATGAACATCATAAGTAATGCTGTCAAGTATAATAAAGAAAAAGAGATACTGCTCAGCTATTATGAAACACAGGTAGATGACAGGCATATACTGTTTGAGTTTCACTGCAAGGACACCGGGGTTGGAATGAGCAAAGAATTTCAGAACCATATTTTTGAACCATTTACTCAGGAAACAGGTGGTGCAAGATCTGTTTATGGAGGAACAGGTCTTGGTATGCCAATTACAAAAAAACTAATAGAGAAAATGGGCGGTACGATTAAATTTGAAAGCGAGAAAAATGTAGGAACCACATTCATGGTACAGCTTCCATTCCTTATTTCTACTGATATGAAGCAGGTAGAAGGCCAGGAAGATGATGTATCAATTGAAGGCATGAGAATCCTTTTGGCCGAAGATAATGAATTGAATATGGAAATTGCGGAATTCCTTCTGACAAATGCAGGAGCAGAAATTATAAGGGCTTCAAACGGTAAGGAGGCTGTTGAAGCATTTGCAAAATCAGGTGTTGGTGAAGTCAATGTAATTCTGATGGATATTATGATGCCAGTTATGGATGGCCTGGAAGCTACCAGAGAAATACGTACAATGAACAGAAGTGATGCATCTGCTGTTGTGATTATAGCTATGACCGCCAATGCTTTTACAGAAGATAAGACTAAAGCACTGAAGTCTGGAATGGACGATTATCTTACAAAACCACTGGAGTCAGAAAAACTGATTCGTGCCTTAAGTAGATATAAACACAATTAACAGTAACTTTCTTATTATCCTGATTCAGCCATAGAAACAGAGTGTGGTACGAAATATTATACGTAAATTTATAAAATGGAACAGTAATTCAGACAAAGAGGGGGCATATCAATTGGACAATGATATGCCCCTCTGTCGATGTTTGTTAACTGATGCATTTTGTTTATATATTCCCTTATTTTGTACATGGACTCTTTTATATGGAAGGTGTATAGTGAATGAAAACTATATGATAAAGATTATGGAGGCATAAGATTATGGCTGACTTGATAAATTTTGTTACGCTGTTGAATGGAAAATTTGATAATAAGGATCAATTTGAGAAAATAAGTAAGACAAATCCACAGTATCCATATGCAAAGCATATCAATACAATATGTAATTCCAGAATTGCAAATCTTCCAAATAGTTTCGAAGGCGTATTTATGATTGAAGAGAGCTATTATTCTGTACAGGGAACTACCCGCTCTTCTTCACATTTGTTTCTTTTCATGGAAGAAAGCAATTCAATAAAACTTATTTCTTATGAGATACCGGAAGGATATGATAAAAAGAATTTTACTTACAAAATGTTCAAAGGTGCCGACTATGATCAGCTAAAGTGTTCTGCAAAATTTACTCCTGCATTTTTCAGAAAATCAGGTGATATATGGGAAGGCGGAAGTGTAAGTATGTTTTCTCCCGTATTGAAATTTTCTCTGCATGAAAAGTTCACTGAAAATCAATTGGAAGTATCAGAGTCCATGGAAGTAAATGGGAAAAGAACTTTTGGCTATGATGAGCCGATTATTTACAAACGAATAAAATAGAACATTGACAGAGGATGCTCTGCCAAAAAGATTGATTTGTTAAGAAGAGCAGGATTACTAGAGAAAGAGGAATACGTATGAACATTGTTTTTTCATCTGATAAGAAAGAATATAATACTATTAAAAAAGGTACTGAAATACTGCTGGCTGAAAATGACGGTTTCAACCAAAATATAGAATTGTTTGTTAAATTTCAGGACAGACCAGAAATATTGATCAATAAAAGAAAAAACCAGATTCATATCATCTGTCGGGAAATATCTCATTATTACCGCGCACTTAATTATGCCATATATCATATGGAAGAGGATGAATTTCAATATCAAGAGCATGTCTGTTTTGAAAGAAACGGTCTTATGCTGGATTGTTCCAGAAATGCTGTATTTACAGTTGAAAAGGTGAAATTCCTGATCAGGACACTGGCAAAACTTGGAATGAATGTACTTATGCTTTATACAGAAGATACCTATGAAGTAGAGGGGCAGCCTTATTTTGGAGTCTATCGCGGAAAATACACCAAGGACGAAATAAAAGAGCTGGATGCTTACGCTTCCATGTTTGGGGTAGAGCTTGTTCCGTGTATTCAGACCCTGGCTCATCTGCACAATGCGCTGAAGTGGCCGGGAATGGATAAGATTCGTGATTCTGCGGACATTCTCCAGCCTGAAAAAGAGGAAACTTATCAGTTTATTGAAAAGCTGCTCAGCTCAGTAAAGGAGAATTTTTCTACCAACAGGGTACATCTTGGAATGGATGAGGCTGTCATGCTGGGACTTGGAAATTATCTAAAAGAAAATGGATATAAAAAAGGGTCACTGATAATCAGGGAACATTGTAACAGAGTCGTAGATATTTGCAGAAAATTAGAATTAAAGCCTATGATATGGAGTGACATGTACATTACAGCAAATTCTACAGGCGGATACTATGATCTGCCCGAAAACACGGACTGCTCCAAATGGGAAAAACCGAAAAAAGATCTAGGATTAGTATATTGGGACTATTATCATGCTGATACCAGAACCTATGAAAAAATGCTGGATATCCATGCGCAGTTTTCGGATAACGTTATTTTTGCAGGAGGATCTTGGATTTGGAACGGAATTTCCCCCAATTATTCTAAGACCTATGCGTGTACCAAAGCAGCTCTTTCTACTTGTAAAAAATACAATATAAAAGAGGTGCTCTGTACAGCATGGATGGATAATGGTGCAGAAACCCCGGTGGATGCTTTGCTTCCGGGACTTGTACTTTTTGCACACCTTGATTTTCACAGAGACTATGACGAAACAATCCTTAAGCAGGAGTTCAGGAACTGCACAGGCGGAGAATTTGATGATTTTATGGCACTTGACAATTTTGATTCCTTATTCTTAAATACGAAAGAGAATAAAGAGGCTCAAAATCCTTCAAAATATCTGTTATACCAGGATCCAATGTTAGGCATTTTTGATTATCATGTGAAAGAATCAGGTGTCAATACAAAATCTTACTACCAAAACATACAGAAATGTATGAAGGAATGTGCAAAAAAAACAGGAAAATATCAGCTTTTATTTTCATTTTATGAAAAACTGGCGGCGGTATTAGCTGATAAAGCCGATTTGGGCATGTGTATAAAATCAGCATATGACAGATCGGACAGAGCAGCGTTGAAAGATATCAGTCAGAATGTTATTCCTGGAATCATCTGCAATCTGACAGATATGAAATCATCAAGAGAAAAAATCTGGATGAACGATGCAAAGCCATTTGGTTATGAGATCCTGGATATAAAAATCGGTGGCGTGATTACAAGACTTAAAAGTACAGGATACCGGATTGACAATTATCTGAATGGAAATGTGCTTCGTCTGGAAGAGCTGGAAGAGGAAAGACTTCCCTATTTTACCAAAGGAATGGACAAGCGGGAGAATTTATGGAATCGCATCATCAGTGGATGTGATTTGAATGATACGATCTGATAAAGGTAAATGAAAGAAATCATTTAAAAATATAAAAAAAGGAGATTCCGGAGTACTGACTTATCAGGGAAGCAGATATTTGGGATTCATAAAAGACTGATCATTTGCTCCCAAATGTTCTCATCAGCGTTATAAACGATCAGAAAATAACGATTTATACAGGAAACCAAAACTATTCTCACAGAATGGTTTTGGTTTCCTTTTTTGCTGTTACAAATCAGTTACAACTGCAATATAGAATTTAATGTATAATTAACCTGTGAAAAGATAGTTATAAAAACATGTGAGGTAATAATTATGAAGGCAAGAATTCTTGTGATAGAAGACGAAATGTCAATCAATGACCTGCTATGTATGAATTTGGAGATTGCAGGGTATGAAACAGTAGGATATCTGGATGGAAATGAGGCATATGAAGCAATTATTCAAGATCATGCGTTTCAGTGTGCACTTGTAGATATCATGCTTCCCGGAAGAGACGGATATAGCCTGTTACCGAAACTGAAGCAGTATGAAATCCCCGTAATATTTCTTACCGCAAAGGGAGATATCGCGAGCAAGATAAAGGGATTAAAAGACGGTGCAGAAGATTATATTGTAAAACCATTTGAAATGCTGGAAGTGATGGTCCGTCTTGAAAAGGTACTGGAACGTAATGGCACTGTACAAGAACAGATTCAAATTGGTGATGTTATCATTGATACGTCTAGTCGTACTGTTACAAAAATGGGCATGGAAATCTATTTAAAGCCAATGGAATATAACTGCCTCATGGTGTTCGCCAAAAACCCGAACAAAGCACTGACCAGGAATCAGATTCTGCAGGAACTGTGGAATGAAGAGTTCTGCGGAGAAACAAGAACTGTGGATGCACATGTGGGTCGTATCAGGAAAAAGCTTGGCTGGCAGGATAAGATTAAAACAATTCCCAGAATCGGTTACAGACTTGAGGTGGATTTATGAAACTCTTAATAAAGATCTTTGCTCAGACTACATGTATCATTCTGTTGGTGTCGTCAGGGATCTTTCTCTATACCACTTATTGTTGGAAAAATCAGAGTATACAGAATATCAACAGTTATGAAAGCAGTATATTCAGAACAAATATCTTACAGTTTGAAAATAAAACAAGCCTTTCTGACAATCAGAAACAGAATGCCGACAACGAAATGCGCCCCCAAATAGTTACTTATGCTTTTCGGCAGGTTTTTCATGACAGCGCGGTTTTATATCTTGATGGAAAAATGACCTATAATGGAACTGTTTATGAATTCGATGTAAAAAAGTTAAGAGAATTATGTGAAAGTAAGGCAAACATGGTGGATCATGGCAGCAACAGTGACGGTCATGGCCCTATGGTCAGTCAGATAAATGGAAGGACACTTTTGTTATTTTACTATGGCAATGTAAATATGGGATATCAGATTGTTACTTATAAAGATATAACAGATGTAATAGAAAAAAGTCATCTGCTGTTTTTTCAGACGGGTGGATTTACTTTATCTTTGATCGTGGTGATGGGAATTATCCTTTATTTGAGCCTTCGAAAAATCACAGCACCGCTTACAAGCCTAAGAGAAGCTACGCTTCTTGTTTCTGAAGGTATTTATGATTTTAAAGTACCGTCAGAGGGCAATACAGAACTTGCGCAGGTAGGTGCAACCTTTAATTTTATGACAGGTAAAATAAAAGAACAAATTGAAAGTCTTTCTAACATAAACCGGACACAAAAACAGCTTATTGGAAGTCTGGCTCATGAGCTGAAGACCCCAATGACTGCAATCATAGGCTATGCAGATACATTGCTTACTGTGCGCCTGACTCCGGAAAGGCAGGAGAAGGCTCTGATTTATATTGAAAATGAATGTCGCAGGCTTTCAAGACTTTCTATGAAAATGCTGGAATTAACCGGACTCTACGAAGCTTCGGAAGACTCATTCAATCCAGCTGAAATACAGGTGGATAACTTCCTGAAAGAAGTAAAAGAACTCATTGATTGCAGGCTTCAAGAAAAAAACATCTCTCTTGATGTATTTTGTGAACCAAAAAAATTGGTAAAGAAGTTTGATCAGGACTTAATGATAAGTGTAGTGACAAATCTAATTGATAATGCAGTCAAAGCTTCCAGGAAAGAATCTAAAATTGTGCTTGAGGCAACCCCAGACCATCTGATGGTTCAGGATTTTGGAAAGGGAATACCGAAAGAGGATCTGGAAATGGTGACGGAACCATTTTATATGGTAGACAAATCTCGTTCCAGGGCAAAAGGAAGTGTAGGGCTCGGTCTTTCTTTATGTCAGAAAATTATAGAACTGCACGATTTCCAACTGAAGATTGAAAGCAATCCGGGAAAAGGAACTACCGTCTCTGTTTTCTGGTAATCACACTAACGTTTACATATCAGTTACAAATCGCGAAAGATTTGGTGTAATGCTCGATGATATACTTATAACAACCTTAGAAAGGAGATATTACCAGAAATGAGAAAAAACATAAAAAAGTTTGCAGGAATAGTGCTTTGTATTGGAATGTTTACAGGATGCGCACAGACCCCGGATTCTTCTTTGGTAAAGCCGAAGGGGAGCAAGGCTGTAGATGCTTATACGGAAGCGGATGATGTTAGCGGTTCTAAAGGAGAAGCATCTGAAAGCAAGAACGATGACGGTTCAGAGTCAAAGACAACCATCAGGAATCTCATTGATGCTCCTCAAAATTATAAAAGCCATGTGGAAGATGACAGTGCCAAGCTCGTGGTAAATACAGATGCAAGCGTAGAAATTCCGGAAGTGGAAAAGATATCTGCTATTTCTGTCACTGCGGCAGAAGTTACCCAGGAGCTTCTAGACCGTATTACAAACGCATTCTTCTCAGAGGCAAAACTTTATACCATGGATAGTTATTATGTGAAGACAAAAGATGAAATTAAAAAAACTCTGGATGAACTAAAAGAAGACGTTGCAACCGGAAACCTGGATCCGTATAACTATGGAACAGATGATGATGGTAATTATGTCTATGATATCTATGAAGATATTGAGACATGGGAACAGGAATACGAAACTGCTCCGGAAAAGAAAACCCTGACAGAGGCAAAACCTGTTGCCGGAAATTTTTTCGATTGTATTGCACAGATGCCAGACGATTCACAATACTATTATATAACATCTTACACTGGCTCCGATACCTTGTCAGTCAAGATCAAGAAAGCAGCAAACAAGGGTGGGGAAAAAATACCGGAGGATGCAATGTGGTGTGATTACGGATATTCTGAAGAGAAAGAAAAACCCACAGAAGAATCTATAGGGCTGTCCCTGGATGAAGCAAAAAAACTTGTAAAGGAAAAAGTTGAAAAAATGGGCATCACAGATTTACAGTTTTCTAACTGGAATTACGCGGTGTGCAAAAGTTTTGAAGGCGATAATAGTTCAGGTAATTTTGGAAATGGATATAGAATTGACTATGCACGTACCATAAATGGTGTGCCGGTAACTCAGACAATTGCAGACGGTGGGGCATTGGAAGATATGGACAGCACAATGGAAACATGGTCTTATGAAAGTCTCTGTTTTTATGTCGATAAAGATGGCATAGAAAGCATGACTTATTCAAATCCCTACACAATTGGTAAAATAAAGACAGAGAATTTAAATCTTCTTTCATTCAGCGAGGTTATGAAAATTTATGAAAAAATGATGGTGGTAACAAACGCTGATAATATGCAATATGAAAATTCCAGGGTCTATAATATTGATCGGATCGTTCTTGGTTATGCCAGAATATATGAGCCGTCTACTGACGCACACACAGGTATTTTGATCCCCGTCTGGGATTTTTTCGGCAGCATGACTTCAGAAAGTGAATATAACGGAGAAACAGAATCAAATACCAGTAAAGATCCGAATGAAAGCTTCCTTACCATTAATGCCGTGGATGGCAGTATCATAGACCGGAATCTGGGTTACTGACATGAGACAGGTATTTGGAATTGTACGGTACAATTTCTTCGGATTTTTACGCAATCCCAAAGTTATTTTTATATTTCTGTTAGAATTTGTACTTAGTTTCCTGCTTACAGGCAGAATCATGGTTGTAATGGAAACCTACGATACACCGGTACAGGCCATTGAACCATTTATCTGGACATTTGGGGATGGGATAGCAGTACTGTCCAGTTCGCTGCTCTTGCTTCTTATGTTTTCTGACCTGCCAAAGATGACACCTATTACTCCATACCAGCTGACCCGGACAACAAAGAGGAAATGGCTTTTAGGTCAATTCATTTATGTTATTCTTGTAACTGTTTTATATACGGTTTTGATGCTGCTGTTTACGGCCGTGCTGTGTATGAAAAAGAGTTATCCAGGTAACCTGTGGAGCGAAACTGCGGCCATGCTTGGTTATTCAGAATTAGGAAAAAACCTACAGGTCCCTTCTACAGTAAGGGTCATGGAAAGTATCTCACCCTATGGCTGTATGCTGCAGGTTTTCTTCCTTCTGTTTTGTTATTCGCTGACCTTAAGCTTTGTAATCCTTGTAGGAAATCTCTATAAAGGGAAGACTAAGGGGATGATTTTTGGCCTTCTTTACAGTGTTTTTGGCTTTTTATTGGACCCGAAAGTACTGGCTGCAATTTTACATAAAGAAAAATACGAAATGTATCAGGTAAATGTATTAATCTGCTGGATTAGTCCTCTGAACCAGGCAGTATACGGAAAACATAACTTGGGTTATGATCCATTGCTCCCGAAAATCTCGCATTCCTATATGTTTTTTCTGGGTATTTTAGTTCTTCTTGCAGTTTTTGCAATTAACCGGATGAAAAAATATACCTTTGAATTTCTTGGAGAAAAGACATGATCGGAAGGGGGAAAACCTATGTGGGGTGAAACAAAACGTATGTTTTTTAATAAGAATTTTCTGGCAGCATGGCTGATAGCCTGCATTTCCATAGCCATTGGACAGACTTATCCCAGCTTAAAAAAAGCACTGACATGTGGTACTTTTATCAGTATACTGGAAGGTTCCTTAAAAAGTCAGGCAGTATCTTTTGCCATTCCGGTAGCAGCCGTATTGCCATGGAGTGATTCCATTCTGCAAGAATATAAAAGTGGATTTTTAAAGGAGATACTTCCCAGAACGACTCGCAGACAGTATATCGAAGGTAAAGTTTTTTCCATTATGGTATCTGGTTTTATGGTCTGGACGTTATCTATACTAACGGTACTTTTTATCAATTTTATTGTGTTCTATCCGCTGGAGATAAAGGGTGCTATTCAGAAAGAAGCACTTCTGGACTTACTCATGAAGGCATTTCGGACAGGACTTATCGGAAGTATCATAAGTACTTTCGGTGGAAGCTGCGGGATTTTATGGGATTCTGCTTACATGGCATATGGAATCCCTTTTGTAAGCTTTTATTTCGGAATTATCCTTCATGACCGCTATTTTAAGAATCAGATATGGTTTTATCCAGTAGAATGGATACTGGCTGATGAAAATTGGGGACCGGACAAAATAGGAGTTTGGCTATTTCTACTGTTGTTTTTATTCGTAATGCTGGGAATTCTGGGAGGTGTTTTATATGGAAGATTGGAAGAAATCTGAAGGGACATTTAATCTGGCCTGTGATCTGGAAAGAGCAAGTGGAATGATGCAGAACACCTGCGTAAAAATAGAACACGTGACCAAACGTTTCGGTGAAGACATCGTGTTACAGGAAGTAAATCTTTCCCTGAAAACAGGTAACGTCTATGGGATTGTTGGAAATAACGGTTCAGGAAAGACCGTCCTTATGAAATGCATCTGTGGGTTTCTTCCTGTAACTACGGGCGCTATTTTTGTATTTGGAAAAAAAATAGGCCATGATGTGGATTTTCCTGAAAGTCTTGGAGTTATTATCGAGACTCCCGGTTTTCTTACACAATATACGGGCTTTAAAAATCTGGAGATCCTGGCAGACATGAATGGCCGGATTTCGAAGGCCGATATCCGCATAGTCTTAAAAAGGGTAGGATTGGATCCGGACATGAAGAAACCAGTCGGAAAATATTCCCTTGGAATGCGTCAACGCCTTGGTATTGCACAGGCCATTATGGAAGATCCTCTTTTTTTGATCTTGGATGAGCCGTTTAATGGACTGGATAAACATGGCGTGGAAGAAATAAGAGAACTGCTGCTGGATTTAAAAGCAGCAGGAAAAACCATTTTGCTGGCAAGCCATAATGAAGAGGACATCAGAATCTTATGTGACCACGTATATGAAATGGATGGAGGAATCTTAAGAGAAAGGACTGCCTGATAATGAGAAATTTATTTGTAAAAACGGCATTAGTATTGTGTACGACAATAATATTTCTTCCGGCTACCGTTTTTGCCACAGAGCCTCAAAACACGGAGATTACATCTGCTGAAGAAGGATTTACGGACTCAGATCCGTCCGTATCTTATGAGAATGACAACTCGTTAACCCTTGATGAAAAAGAGGATGATTCTACGAGTACCGAACCTCCGAGTACCGAACCTCCGGCAGAGGATGAAAAGACTCCTGATAAAGCTGATAGCGATAAAGAAAATCCGGATTCGGATATTTTTACATCAGGAGATGACTTTGGTGATGGTTCTAAATCGAATCCTTTTCATGTTGTAATAGACAGTGATAATCCGGAGGACGGTGACGCCCCGCAGATAACAGATCCGGTTATAGACAACGGAGGGTACTCGGGCGGTGAGGAAGGAGGTAATTCAACATCAGACTCATCAAGTGAAAAAATATTACATAAACCGCAGGTATTATTAGAAGACAGCAATCTTTCGGGTCAACGACTGGAGGCTGGTTCTACAACAGAAATGTCGCTGACATTTCGAAATAAAAGCTGCAGTCAAAATATATTTGGTTTAAAAATTTCCCTTTCTACAGAGAACAAAGGAATTGAATTTGAGAAAAACTCTTTTTATGTACAAGTCCTGGCTCCTGGTGAAGCAATTACTTTGGAACAGATGATTACTATAACAGAAAACTGTGATCCTGGCCAGGCTGTCATTACTTTTTCTCTGGATTATGAAGATTCGAAAGCAACGGCAACTACCGGTACAGAATTACTGTCTTTTCAGATCATCCAACCGGTTCGTGTTAAGCTGGAAGCTTCAGATATTCCATCTGTTTTATACACTATGGATACAGTAGAGATCCCGGTAAAAGCAATGAATCTAGGAAGAGACAAAATATACAATGCAAGTGTCAGCTTAAAGGCTGATGAATTAAGCTCAAACGATACTGCATTCTTAGGGACCATAGAGGCCGGAGATTTATCCCAAGGAAGTCTTCGCATATATGTAAAAGGAAAAACAGGAAAATGTGCAGGACAATTAATTCTTACGTATGAGGATGCAGATGGCAAATCATATGAGGAAGAAATAAAATTTGATTCTGAAATCAAAGAAACCCAGATAAAGTCTTTAAAGGTTGAAGATGACCAGGAGAAAACCAATAACTGGTGGTATTCCATAGCTGCAGTTGTTGCAGTACTGCTTATTTCCATAATCCTGATTCTGGTCAGAAAGCTTCATAAGAAAAATATCCTTCTCGAAGAAGTGAGAAAGGCGGCTTCTCATTGAAAAGAAAAAAAAAAAGACAGCTTTACCTTATTTGTCATACTTCTGCTGGCATTGATACTTACATTATTAGGAATGCTGCTGGCAGGCATGAAAGAAGAAAAACGGCAATTTACTGTGCTGCTCCCACTTGGAGATCTGGCTTATGATGAAGATTTTTTGCAGAAAGCGAAGAAGATAAAAGGTATAAAAGAAATCTGGCCAGTCATAGAAGTCCCGGTTGTCATCAAAATTGAAGATTATACGGAAACAACGACTTTTTCAGGAATTGATATGAATGCGTTTGGAAAAAATCCAACTCAGAATGAACTGGGGAAGATGCCGTTGTTATTGCTGGGAAATGGTTCCCTACGGGATATGAAAGACTATAATAATCATGCCATTTCAAAAAAACAACAGGAAAAATTTTTAGAGATGGGTGAAAACCTGAATATTTTTTATTCCCTGGATGAAAAAGAGAAGGATACTTCCAAAGCCACAGATGATCTTACTACCTTATCCAGCAATTCCGCAAGAGGACCGCAAACCTCATATATGCCTTGTAAAGCCGCTGTAGTAATAGAAGGCAACGAAATCTACATACCCATTTCCCAGGCACAGGATCTCTGCAGAGAAATAGGAGAGCCTTCTGAAATCAGTAAAGTATATCTAAAAATAAATGGAAAAAATAAGCTGGAGAACGCAAAGAAAATACTTTCAGGAATTTAACATAATATTAATATATAGCAAGAATTCTCCTTCCTCTGCAGATGTGCAATGAATTGTAAAAGCAAAAAAGAACACTTGGTTGGTGCTGCAGTTCATGGTATAATAGTATCAGTTGATAAAGTTGATAACATAAATGATAAAAAACTAATTTTGTTAAAAAAAGGAAAGTTATTGGATAAAAAATACTGATTAATACTTGGTAAAATGAGGGAGCTCACAAATGAAAAAAATTACAATTGCCTTAATTATGGTTATATCATTAATAGCACCAATTCAGACAATGGCGGAGAGTGTTACCCAGAACGGTACAATAATAGAGCCTTTGGAACAGAATATTGAACAGATCATCGATGAAATCACTTCTGAACCGCGTCCAATAAATTCTGATGCAATACAGAATGTAAAAGAATATATTAGCGAATATTTTGGCAATCTGGGATATGACAAAATAGAATACCAGAAATTCGAATATAACGATGAAAACAATGAGAATGCAATAAGGCATTCCTCGCAGACGGATGTGTTTCTGGCATCAACAGCCGAGGATGCAATTGTTGACGGCATTGGTGAAAATATCATTGTGACAAAAAACTCATCCATTGATACTACAAAAAATCTGATCATAAGTGCCCATTATGACAGTGCAGAAGATTCGGTGGGCACCAATGATAACGGTTCCGGAGTGGCAGCAGTGCTTGAACTGGCAAGGATTTTAAAAGATACAGAGATACCGTATAATATAAAATTCATCCTGTTCTCGGGCGAAGAGAAATATATGCTGGGTTCAAGATGGTATGTTGGTAAGCTGACGGAGGACGAGCGGAAACAGATCATCGGAGTAATAAATATTGATACTATTGCAGAAAAAAGTGATCTGGGTTATATGGCGATGATCGAAGGAAACAAAAGACCAGACAATGCGGAATATGATGATGAGGGATTGAAAAAACTGGCAGAATTAAATAAAAACAGTATGTCAGAACTATTTACACCCAGTGACAGATTTTTCCTGACAATGGCAACCAACAGTGACCATTATCCGTTTGCATTAGTGAATATCCCGGCAGTATCTATTGTCCAGGACTGGCAAGATGGTTTGAACGTGAATGATAGTTCTGATGTAAAAGAAAATATGGATATACAGAGAATTGTGGAAGTGATTGATCAGGTTATGGAAGTACTTCCAACGATCAATTAAATTTATATCAAAAATCTCCCACTAATGGTAGTGCCAGATAAAAAACATTGTAGAAGTCAGTAATATTAATGTTTTTCATGGTGCTAGCACGGTGTGAAGTCGAAATAATCAAATACTGACAGAGACTAGGAGGTGGAATAATGAAAAAATGGATCGTGATGCTGGCGGTACTTGTTATGTTCTGTCTGGCGGGATGCGGGGAAAAGCCGATGACAGCAGTGTATTTTCATACAGATGATAACAGCTGGTATTTTGCGGATCTGGATACAGACACGATTTTCTCCGGAACGATACCGGATAAGCTTACGGATGAGAATGGAAAGAAGCTGACAGAGGAAGATATGACAGACGGAGATGTTTACCTAATCTATGGAGATGGTATCATGCTGGAAAGCTTCCCGGGACAGTATCCGGGAATCACAAAAATGGTACGGAAAGAACAGGGCAATCAGGAAAAGGCCGATCATTACCGGAAGGAGCTGCTTTCCATGATGCGTCCGGTGACTGGAGAGTGATAAAATAAAGCTTTTTTAGAAAAATATTAAAAGAAAATATATATCCATTTCTTCTATATTTTGATAAACTATATATTAAGACCACTGAGAAGAATAAATTTTAACATGATATATAACAAGAATTCTCCTATCTCTTCAGGTAGTGAGATGAATTGTAGATTTGATCATAAATGCTCATAAATAACCCATAAATCCCATAAATACCCAAAAGATTTTTGTAGATAAAAAAAGAAAACACTTGTTCTTGCAGTGGAATTGTATTATAATAAAGAAAGAACATATTGCTCGAAAAATGATAATTGAATTCGTTTACTTATACGTAGGAATAAGGTGAGGAAAATAAACTGGGCAGTAAAAATACGAATCTATCCAAATGCAGAACAACGTGTACAAATAGAAAAAACAATCGGCTGCAGCCGATTTATCTATAACTGTATGCTTGCAGATAAAATGGAATATTATAAAAAAGAAAAAAAGATGTTAAGGAACACACCAGCCAGTTACAAGAAAGAATATCCGTGGCTGAAAGAGGTGGATTCATTGGCGTTAGCAAATGTACAGATGCATCTGGAAAACGCATTCCATAAGTTTTTTCGTGAACCATCTGCAGGATTTCCGCGTTTCAAATCAAAGAAGTCATCAAGAAAATCCTATACAACAAACGTGGTGAATGGAAATATCTTTCTGGAAGGAAAATATTTGAAACTGCCTAAGATGACGGCTGTTAGAATAAAGCTTCACCGTCCGATATCAGAAAAATGGAAATTGAAATCTGTGACAGTCAGCAGGGAGCCATCCGGAAAATATTTTGCCAGTCTTTTATTTTGCTGTGAAAACCAAACAGCAGAAAAAAGACCGGCAGAAAGATTTATCGGGATCGATTTTGCGATGCATGGAATGTGTGTGTTTTCTACCGGTAAAAGAGCCAAATATCCGATGTTCTACCGAAATACAGAGAAAAAGCTTGCATGGGAACAGAGAAAGCTGTCCAGATGTCAGAAAGGCAGTCGGAATTATAAGAAGCAGAAGAAACGAGTTGCACTGTGCCATGAAAAGATCCGAAATCAGAGAAAAGACTTTCAGCATAAACTTAGTGCCCGTCTTGTCGAGAACTATGATGCAGTATGTGTGGAAGATCTGAATCTGAAAGGGATGGCAGGAGAACTTCATCTTGGAAAAGGCGTACATGATAATGGATATGGCCTGTTTCTGTCTATGCTGGAATATAAACTGGAGGAACGTGGAAAATATCTGATAAAAGTAAATCGTTATTTTGCATCCAGTAAGATTTGCAGTGTATGCGGAAAGAAAAAAGAAGAATTGTCTTTATCTGATAGGATTTATCACTGTGAATGCGGATACAGAATGGACCGCGATGTAAATGCAGCAGTTAACATCATGAATGAGGGAAAAAGAATCTTTGCAGAATGTGCATGACAGCACAACAAAAAGTCCGTAACCGGACTAATAAAAATCGCGGGGCACGCGAGGATAGCTTGTAGATACTTGGTTCAGTAGAGCCATTGAGCAAGAAGCCCCCACTTCAAAATCAAAGATTTAAGTGGTGGGAGCATGTCACTTTTCAGGTCTTTCTGGGTGGACAGGAACAATAATGGTCTATCCGGGAGGGTCTTTTTTTATTGCAGGAATGGCGTAAAATGGTACTTTTGATGGAAATATGATTGCAGAAAAATGAAAAAAGAAATGTTAGTTCTGACTATCATGTCCAGTATGCCTCAAATCATTTGGAGAAGGCGAAGGACGTGTTTATGAAAGTGATGAAGATCCTCTGGATTTATATAGCCCAGTGGAAGGAAAAATAGAAATTAAACTGAGATGATAAAAAAATATAAAAAAAAGAATTGACAATTGTATTCTACAGTTGTAGAATACAATTAACTTCTACAGATGTAGAAAATAAAATTCTAGGAGAATCCACGATGAAGACAAAATTTATGACACTTATGACGGTAGCAACACTTGGGATTTTTTCAGCCGCAACGGTTATGGCAGCAGGAAATAACGATTTCTATACACAGCCGCCGGCTGGATCTGAATGGGAAAAAGCAGATACGGAAGGTACCTATGCAAGCTATACGAACGGAAATGATTATGTAAATATCTATAAATATTCACTGAAGGATGTCAAAACAGGGATTGCCAAATGCAATGACACATACGATGCCTGCTATCAGACAATTTATTCAGAGGGAAACAGCCTGTATATGGCAGTGGGATATGCAAAAGATGCAGATGACATCAGTGACGTCAGAAAATTTGTAGAATATATTTCTTATCCTGGAAATCCTTCACCTACCAGACAGGAGAATGAAAACCAGACCGATGATTCTTCTGATGATTCTGATAAGGCAACTACAGATACTGCCAGTCAGAAGTCAGGAGGAGATTCAGATTCCTCCGATACAGAAGAAAATGCTTCTTCAAAATCCTCGGACAGCAATGATGATTCCGATATCCTTTCTACCTCACCAATGACATTAGTTGACAGTGATGGAAATACCATTGAGATTAATTACATTCTTCACAAAGATTATTCTTGTGAATATCGTGGAGATGATGGAATGGACTATACCGATAATGGGGATGAGACTTATACCGATGAAAATGGAAATACCTACTCAGCTCTGAATGATGATACTCATCATCTGGGACATACGTTGGAACAGCATGACCTTCAGGATGCAAACGGTAATACTGTGACGGTTACGGAAACTACAAATGGTGATTATTATTTCCAAGACGAAAATGGTACAGGATTTACGGACAACGGAGACGGGACATGGAGTGATGAAAATGGCAGCAGTTATGCAGAAATAGATTGATAGTGGTCAGTAGCTGCAGGAATGGCAAGGGCATTTGCAAATTGTGCAAAACCCTTGCCATTTCCGTAAACCGTGGTAAAATAGAATTATTCCTACATTTGTAGAAAATATGTAACAGGAGGTATGAAAAAGTGAAAAAAACTTACCAGAGACTTCCGGAATCAGAGCTGGATATTATGCTCGTTCTTTGGAATAATACTCCGCCGATGACCAGACCGGAGATTGAGAAAGTGATCAATATGAAGAAAAAGCTTGCATCAACAACAATTTTGTCATTGCTGACCAGATTGGAGAACAAAAATTTCGTGGAAGTGACGAAACAGGGAAAAATGAATCTGTATACACCCCTGGTTTCGCAGTCAGATTATCAGGCACATGAAAGCCAGAGTGTTCTTGAGAAGCTTTATGGGAATTCACTAAAAAAGTTTGTAACTTCACTTTATCATGGAAAGAAAATCAGCTCGGAAGAAGTCCAGGATCTCAGTGAATTTCTTAAGAACCTGGAGGACAGGGAGGAATAGCAAATTATGGAGGTTCTTGTTCTGCACATTCTGAAACTGAACATTATTGCAGCAATAGTAATTTTACTGGTAAAAGTGCTTGCGACTCTGTTTAAAGGACGTGTATCAGCGAGATGGAAGTACTTTATCTGGCTGTTGATTACGATAAGCCTTTGTGTTCCGGTGCGCCTTCCGGAGAATCTGGCACTGGTGGATTTCAAAGTACTTAGAAGCAGTCAACAGAATACGCAAAACCCGAAGATAACGGATTACGCAGTCAGACCAGAGGAAAGTCAGAAGATACCAGAAACCGTATCATCTGCGAGCAATGACATGAAAAATCTGACAGAAATCCCGGAACAAAAGAGAACTGTCAGGTACGAATCAGATAAATGGCTGGGAATTGTGGCTGTGATTTTTGCTGCTGTCTGGCTGAGCGTAGCGGTACTTAAACTGACAGGAGAATTGCTGGCATATTATTTTTCTATAAGGAATCTGGAACGGATGAGTCTACAGGTAAGTGATACGGTGAGTATTCAGATGTACCGTGCAGCGTGTCAAAAGAAGCACGTACGCAGAATACCGGAGCTCAGGCAAAACGCAGGTCTTACCACACCGCTTCTTGCAGGACTTTTACATACAAAATTGTATCTGCCAGCAACCGGGTATTCAGCAGAAGAAAGAAAACTTATCTTTTACCATGAACTTACACATTATTGCCATCGGGATCTCTGGTATAAGATGCTCCTTCGAATCTGTGCATCGATATACTGGTTCAACCCCTTTCTTCTTATCATGCTGAAAGAAGCGGATAAGGATATTGAGAATCTGTGTGATACAGCAGTTGTTCGCAGAGTTAATAAAAAGGAACATAAATTATATCGACAGCTGCTTCTCAGGACAGTGGCCATGGAAAATCAGATTCCATATGTGACAGCAAGTCTTAATGACAGCGAAATGGTGTTTAAAGATCGGATTCTGTATATGGTGAACATTCGGAAACTCCGCAAAGGAATTCTTCCGGGAATTCTTGTGACGCTGCTGCTTGCAGGCGGTAATCTGGTATTTAATGTCTCTGCCGGGACAGATACAGTTTCAGTAGAGACGGAGAAGTCTGGTATTGAAAAAAATGCAGATCCAGAGAAAAATAATGTACCGGATTATGCACCGTTTTCTGAAATGGTAACTATGCAGAAAGCTGCTGAAACACAGGACGAAGGAGGAGTGACAGAGAATACAGATACAGAGGATTCTGTAGACGAAGAGGAAAAAGCGGATGCGGAAACAAATGATGAACCTGCCATGGAAAACAGCGGACAGGTAAGTGAAACGACCGATGATGGAATTACCTCTGACAACAACGGGTCTGTTTCATCTTATGAAAATCTGCCAGCAGGCGTACCATATACCAGTGGATTCACTACTACTTCCGGTGTAGCATCAATTGTAGCACCGGGTGGAGGAGATGAAGAATCCAGAGTTCTTTACGATAACGGAGATGGGACCTATTCTGATGATTATGGGAGCCGATACAGTTATCAGGGAGATGGAAACTGGGCAGATGCCAATGGAAATTCATATCGTACCTGGAATGACGAAGGTTATCATTTCGGAAACCAACTGGAACAGCATGAACTTCAGGGCAGTAACGGTACTGTTAATGTAATAGAAACAACAAACGGAGATTATTATTATTGTGACGCAGATGGGGTCGGATACACAGACAATGGTGACGGTACCTGGACGGATGAGAATGGGAACATCTATACAGAATAAAAGAAAGCGTTTTTCGAAACCAAAAGGAATCGAAAAACGCTTTTTCATATATGACATATAAAAAAATGGAATCATAAACGATAGCATATTATTTGCGAATATCTACTAGTCCCTTTTTCAGTATATATTCAGAGAACTCATATGAAGCTCCGTCTCCAGTCACATTCAGATACAGATTTTTGAGGTCGCTTTCATTTACGATCCAGGCCATGTTCAGTTGTACACTTTCGCCTGGTTTTATAGAGGAAATATAGTTTCCACCGTTGCCATAATTTTCAGAGACACTATAATATACCATTTCTCCAGTCTTTGCCACGCCGGTCCAACTAATGTAGTCATAGCCATCGCCGGCCTGTTCTGTTGGAATGTAAAGCTGCACTTTTCCATTTTCCTTAGTCAGGGTCAGTAAAGCACCAAGATAAAGCATATGGTCGATTTCCTCATTTGAATGATTGATATAGGTAACTGTAACATAGACCAGTTTCTGATTCACTTCCTCTGACTTCACAATTTCATCCAGGGAATCGATTCCGTCGCCAGATTTCACATAATTCAATGTGTTTGTAGCTAGCTTTCCATCAGCATCAATGGCTTCCGCCCATTCTTGTGGTATTTTGTCCGGATCGAGAAGCTGAAGATCATCAGAAATTTGAACAGAATCTACCTTTACAGAAATCGTTTTTTCCAGATATTCACCATTTGTGTTTTCACCAATCACATCCAGATCAAAGGTGTCACCAATTTGGTAAATGGGTAGTTTTTTCTCATTTACAGAAGTACTTATTTCATCATTATCATCTTCTGTCTTTTCAGATACCATCTCTCCGCTCCATGTAGGTAATCCGGCGGTCTTTACCATAGTCGTGTTTCCCTCAATCACCAGATTTTCTGCAACTTTTATGGCTTCATCCTTTGACACATCATCTCCGATGTAGATCATAAGCACACGATATAAATCCGGGCAGATAAGATAAATTCTCTGGTTAAGAGCCCCGTTTTCGGTAATGCTATTATATTTGAGATATATCCCCTGGTATTTTCCAAATGTACGCTCTTCACTATCAATAACATTCTGATCCTGTACTACCTGTCCCAGATCATTTTTATCCAACAGGACAAATGAAAAACTGAACCCGCCAGTCATGCCATGCTCAGGATATTGGAGATGGTACTCATCAATCCAGCTCATGCCCTCCGGAACATATTTAGTAGACAGATCTACCTCTGGGACCTCATCTGGAAGTACGGTCTTCTTTGCTGCATCACCAGCATCAATTTTGACTGAAACACCATAAGAACCCTGTTTTTCCAAAAACCAGTGATACAGATTTACTCCTGCATATACTGCCGTGGAAACTGCCAGCACACACGCAGCTGCCACTGCGGCAACTTTCGGAGCTGTCCATCGTTTTCTTCTTCGCAGATTCGCCACTTTATTATCCGCCAGCTGCTTTGCCACCTCATTTTGAATCATATTATGGATAAAATCCGGTGTTTCGGGAATATCGTTTTTCATATCTTCTAATCTCATATTGACACCTCCTGTAATTCCTGCCTTAATTTTCCTCTTGCCCTTGCAAGTCTCTTTTGAACGGCACCTTCCGATATTTCAAGGATCTGGGCGATTTCTTTTACACTGAAATCTTCTATATAGTATAGAATAACGGGTAAACGCAGTTCCTCTTTTAAGGAATTTACGGCTGTATATAATTCACTGTAATTCTTCGTTTTTTCTGATTCCGGTTCCTGTCTGTCAGCTAGATTTTCCAATGGGATAAATTTACTGGATTTACGCACAAGGCTGTAACATTCGTTGATTAAGATACGGATTAACCAGGTCCGGGCATAGTTATCGTTTTTTAATGTACCGACGTTGGAAAAAGCCTTCACAATTGTTTCCTGAATAGCATCTGCACAGTCATAGTCACTAAATAAAATTGTTTTTGCAGTTGAGTATAATTGTCTTTCTGAATCTAGGATCAGAGATCCAAGTTGTTCCTTTGTCATTTAAACACCACCTCTTTTTTTGCCAGCCAGCATTTTCTTTACATCTATTAGACGTGCAGAAATCAAAAATATCCCTAATAATTTATTCTTTTTCTTATAAATGGACAAGTTCGTGGTTTTGCACAAAAAAATGTCTATTTTCGATAGTATTCTATAATGAAAGCAATAAAACAAGCATTTGCAAAGGGACATTGTTATAATTAAATTTGTTCATGGGTGTTATTTGTGATTACTTTCATGCTAATATGCTAATGTGCATTATCATATTAGCATGAAAAAAGTTAGGAAAATCTTAATAATTTCGCATGCAATCCATTGTGAATTTAGATGCTGTATTTGTTATACTTAATCGAGTACAAGCAAAAAGGAGAGTTGAAAATATGTCTGAAAAGATACTAATTATAGATGACGAGCAAGATATAGCGGATCTGTTGGAGGTCTACTTGAAAAACGAAAATTACGTTGTTTATAAATTTTACTGCGCAACAGATGCCATGTCGTGTATTGAAAGCGGTGACATTGATCTTGCCATTCTGGATATTATGCTCCCGGATATGAACGGCTTTTCACTTTGCCAGCTTATCCGAAAGAAATACATTTATCCAATTATCATGCTAACGGCTAAAATTGAGGAAACGGATAAAATAACGGGGCTGACATTGGGAGCGGACGATTATGTGACAAAACCTTTTCGCCCACTTGAAGTAGTTGCCAGAGTGAAAGCACAGTTAAGACGTTACAAGAAATATTCGCCCGGTATCATCACAGAGAAAGTTCCATCGAAACTTTCCTATAACAAATTGTGCCTGAATGTGCAGACCCATGAATGTCTGTTAGACAGTGAGCCGGTTTCTCTGACACCGACAGAGTTTTCTATTCTCCACGTCCTTTTGTCAAGTGCTGGAAATGTTGTAAGCATTGAGGAACTGTTTCATGCAGTTTGGAAAGATGAATACTACTCTAAAAACAGCAGCACAATTACTGTGCATATCCGGCATCTGCGCGAGAAACTGAACGATACTTCCGATACTCCGCAGTATATTAAAACGATTTGGGGTGTCGGCTACAAAATTTAAGCGAAAGGAGAACGCTATGAAGAGAAAATCAAATTGTTTGGCAACTATTTTATTCTTAATTTATCTGGCACTTCTGGTTTGGATCATACTGTTCAAACTACAGTTTTCAATCAGTAATCTGGATAAAGTAAGGAGTATAAACCTTATTCCTTTTCACTATGACAAAGAAGTTGGCACAGCATTTCACTTAACAGAGGTACTCGAAAATTTCTTGATTTTTGTTCCTATGGGCATTTATCTTCAAATGCTTCTGCCAAGAACAAAATTATATGTGAAGTTCATGCTGATTGCTGGAACAAGTTTTTTATTGGAAACTATGCAGTATGTTTTAGCAATCGGACGTTCTGACATTACTGATGTACTCACAAATGCGGCAGGCATAGTAAGTGTTATCGTGATTGGCCTGCTTGGCTTTCTTCTGTTTGCTAATCGGTAGGAGGTGTATTCATGTCGAATAAAAAAATAGCAATAGAAAAGCGCCTTAAAGTGCGCCTATACCTATCATTGCTGGTTTATACCGTTGTTGGATATGGTTTGACCCTTATCTTGGACTACATCTTTTCAAAATTTGACAACGGTATTTTTGCATGGCTCTACTGGCGGCTCGATCTGCTTTTTATTTTGTATCTGATGATCGGCTTTGTATGTATTTTCAATTACTATTGGAAAAAGCCGTGGGGCTATCTGGATGAAGTAATTGATGCGACCCAAACGGTCTATGAGCAGAACAATCATACCGTATCATTGCCTGACCCACTGAAAGAATTGGAGGCACAACTCAATCAAATCAAAATGTCTGTTCTGTTGAGCAAACGGGCTGCAAAGCAGGCAGAAGAGAAGAAAAATGAAATTATTATGTATCTGGCACATGATATACGCACTCCTCTCACAACGGTAATCGGCTATTTGAGCCTGCTCCATGAAGCCCCTGACATGCCTGAACAGCAAAAGGAAAAGTATGTAAAAGTTGCGTTGAATAAGGCAGAACGCCTTGAAAAGCTCATCAATGAACTTTTTGAAATTACCAAGTACAATGCACATACGGTTATTATCAAAAAAGAACCTGTGGATTTACATTGTCTGATTGCGCAGGTAATAGATGAAATATATCCGACACTCTCCGCAAATGGCAATACAGCGGTATTTACTGCGGAGGATAACTTATCCGTGAACGCTGACCCTGAAAAACTGGCGAGAGTTTTCAGTAACCTTTTGCGGAACGCCGCGTCATACAGCTACCCACAGACAGAGATTACTATATCGGCCAAACGGTTAGAACATGATATTCAGATCACTTTTGAAAATCGTGGGGAAACAATCCCGGAGGAACAGCTTAACAGTATATTTGAGAAATTCAATCGGTTGGATGAAGCCCGGCTTTCCAATACAGGCGGCGCGGGACTTGGTCTTTCTATTTCGGAAGAAATTATACATTTACACGGTGGAACGATTACTGCATCCAGTCAAAACGAAACCATAGACTTTGTGATTACATTACCCCTTTCCGCTTAGGAAAATAAGACTGTGATCTTAGGAATTACTTAGGAATTTAAGCGTGTGATTTTTGAGATTGAAAAGCCTTTGTTCGGTACAATGATTATCGAACAAGGGCTTTTTATTGTTCAGCCGAAGCAAAAGAAAGGAGTGTAAGCATGGAACTGAAAATAGAGCATTTAAGCAAGCAGTTCAAAGACAAAACAGCAGTAAATGATGTCAATCTGACATTGACTCCCGGCGTTTGAGGACTTTTGGGGGCGAATTGCGCAGGGAAAACCACGCTCATGCGCATGATTGCTGATATTATGAAACCAACCAGCGGAGCAGTTTACTATGACGGAAAAAACATTCGAGAGTTGGGTGAAGTTTACCGAAGCAAGTTTGGCTTTCTGCCGCAGGACTTTGGGTATCACCGGGATTTTACGGTCAAAGATTATTTGGAGTATGTGGCTGCGCTGAAAGATATTCCTACAAGGGCAACCACCCAAAAGATCCATCATTTGTTGGACATTCTTTCGCTCTCCGATGTGAAAAAGAAAAAAATCTCCAATCTGTCAGGCGGCATGAAGCGTCGTGTTGGTATTGCGCAGGCTATGTTGAACGACCCGGAGATACTTGTCATGGACGAACCGACAGCAGGACTTGATCCCGGAGAGCGCGTGCGTCTGCGGAATTTCATTTCCGAGTTTTCGCATGATCGAATCGTGTTGATTTCCACCCATATCGTATCTGACATAGAATATATTTCTACGCGCAACGCAATTATGAAAGCCGGAGAAATTGTTGATGTCGGAACTACCGCAGAACTTGTCAAGCGGATTGAGGGCAAGGTTTGGAATTGCATAATTCCGACCTCAAAGCTGCCGGAATGTGAAATGCGGCTGCGCATTATCAATCAGCGAGGCGAAGATCACAATCAGGTTTCTATTCGTTATCTGTCCGAGCATTCGGAAATTGATGGGTCTGTTACAACGGAGCCACGATTGGAAGATCTGTATCTGTGGTTGTTCCCGCAGACAGACTTGGAAAAGGAGGACAGATAATATGCGGCTCTTTAGACTTGAACTAAAACGTATTTTGAAGTCACGGCGCACCCTGATTTTACTTGCAATCGCACTTTTGCTTTCCGTAGCCATGGCATACCTGCCTATTTCATTTGAGGGTATTAACCGTCCAAACGAAGATGGCACGGTTACAGAATTAGATGGCTTGTCAGCTATCAAGTACAAACAAGATTTATATAAAACATCCGCTGGTGAAGTGACCCCGGATAGGATCAAATCGGCTTTGGAAACTTATCAAAGCTGCGTTCGAGAATATGGGCCAGTCGAGGAAGAGGGCTTTCCTCTGTCTGTATTTGTTGAAAAAATCGTCCCGTTCCGTCACTTGCTGATGGGTCTGTCCGAAGCGTTTGCTGATCCATTAACAGGCATTGGTGCTGATTTAATGGATATTGACCCGAATGACATTGACGGAGCCTATTATGAAAAGTGCGCAGAACATTTACAGGATGTCATGCGGAATGAGCAAAGAGAAAACGAAACCGCACAGCAGAAAGCTCTTGAAAAATATTCAGAACTTGATACGCCATTTTATCTTCATTCTGGAATTTCTAAAGATGCATTTGATTATATTGAGTTTTATATTTTGTTCCTTGCTATTTTGTGTGTGGCAATCGCAGCACCTACTTTCGCCGGAGAATATCAAACGGGCGGTGACAGCATCCTGCGAACCACCAAATACGGGCATAAACAATTAGCAATTACCAAAATTCTGGCGGCATTTACACTTTTCGTTGTTACATTCCTTGTCGGGATCACGGTACACATTCTGATTTTAGATGCAGCGTTCGGGACGGATTGTTTAAAAACATCGTTTCAGATGCGATACTCTATCATTAATCTGCCAAACATCAATCTGGGGCAGTTGCAGATAATTCTCGCAGCAGCGGGCTTACTTTCTGTATTAGCAACGGTTAGCTGTACGCTGTTCCTGTCTGCAAAATGTAAAGACACATTGACCGTTTTGCTGATCTCTATTGTAGTTCTTCTCATGCCGCTTTTTGCATATGTGGCGATGGGAGCAACATGGCTCTCTACCATACTTCCATCTGCCGGAATTGGTATGCAGAACAATTTCCTTTCTCAGCTTGCAGATTTCAATTATCTGAATATCGGTGGAACGAGTTTCTGGACACCGCATGTTATTTTGATTTCGGCAGGAATTGAATTATTTGTGTTTACATTCTTGGCGATTCATTCCTATTGCAGACATCAGGTAGCATAAAAGAAGTTCAAAATAGAATGAATTGATTATCTGCCGCACGACGGCAAAAGAAAAAGCAGACAATTTGGAACGACGGCTTTGATTTTCAGAGCCAGCGTTTCTTTGTGGCAACACAAACCTATGATGAATTTTCCGGAAATATTGTAGCTAATAGCATTGTTTATGCGTTGAAAATATCTGAAAAATTGATGAAAGTAGAAATATAATATTAAAATAAAAAATAATATAAAAAATTGTTTTACTATAGAGAAATATATAGTATAATACAACCATAAGAAGTGATAAAAAAATAACAAGTTGACCTAGCCAAACATAATAAGTTTTACTGTTGTGTTTGGCTTTTTTTATTTGATAGCCAGAGCGGGAAGTGAGGTGTCTGCAATGATAATCTGTGTTATCTTTGATTTGGGAATGGCAGTGATTATGTTTTTATTCGGAATCTGCTTTGTAAAATCAAATGGAAAGGCCGTTGCATTTTTGTCTGGCTATAATATGAAATCTAAGGAAGAACGAAAACAGTATGATGAAAAAGAAATGTGCAGAGTATATGGAAATCGGATGATGTGGATGGCACTGCCATTTGTAGCCGGGGCAGCCATAGATTTTTTATATAGTGGAGTCGGGTGTCTGGCAGCATGCGTAATATGGACAGTTCAATTTGTTTTATTGATGAAAGAACGTAAGAAACGAGAAAAATAGAAAAGAACATTTAGGCGAAAGACATATGCGAAAGAAGATATACAATCTATCCAGGAACAGGATAATACTCGGTAACAAGAGGAACTTTAACTACTTAAAGGAGATGACATGAATATGAGATGTCCATATTGTGAAGGAAAAATGCGAAAGGGTCAGTTGCATGCGGTTGGTGCAGGGGCAGGACTGGAGTGGAAAGAAGGCTCTGAGAGTTTGCGGTTAAATACGGATCCAGAGTTGGTAGCAAGGATATCTGGAGACCGCATAGCTGCCTATAATTGTGATTTTTGCAGAAAGATTATTGTCTCTTACGAATATTGAGATTTTTAATTCTTTAAAAAATATGCTTTATCCAATGCGTCGTAAAACCCCTTGCTTCCGCTATGGGGATATAAGACGCGTCCATCGAATTTATGCAAGTAATTGAAGATGGACAAAATAGCAATTGTATTAACTAATAAACCATAGTATAATATAAATATGAACACAACATATAAATCAAACAACAATGTCGTTTATTCCTGTAAATACCATGTAGTATGGTGTCCAAAGTATAGACGAAAAGTATTAATTAATGGTGTGGACGTCCGGCTGAAGGAGCTGCTCACAGAGTATGCTGCAAATCTTTCTGTAGACATCCTGGAAATGGAGATCATGCCAGACCATGTTCATATGCTTTTGGAAGTAGATCCTCAGTTTGGCATCCACAAAGCTGTAAAGTCATTTAAAGGCTATACGTCCAGAATTTTAAGACAGGAATTTCCCTATCTTAAAACGAAAATGCCGACTCTCTGGACAAACAGCTATTTTGTATCGACGGTGGGCGGTGCTCCGCTGGAAACAGTAAAACAGTATATTGAAAACCAGAAAACATCGCAGAGACAAAAGGATAAGATGGGATAATGCAAAAAGGAATTAAATTTAGAATCTACCCGAACAGAGAACAGAAAAACTTCATCCATCAGACCCTGGGATGCTGCCGGTTCATCTACAACCGGGGACTTGCCATGCGTAAGGAAGGCTATGAAAATGGGGAAAAGATCGGCTATCCCCAGACTTCCGCCATGCTGACTGAACTGAAAAAGCAAGAGGAGTTTGCCTTTCTGAAAGCAGCAGATTCCATTGCATTACAGCAGTCTTTGCGGGATCTCGACCGGGGATTTGTGAATTTCTTTCAGAAACGGGCTTCCTATCCAACCTTCAAAAGTAAACATAACCGGTTCCAGTCATACAGAACGGTAAATCAAAAAGATAATATTCGTATTGTGGGAAGATATATCAAACTTCCGAAACTTGGATTTGTTAAAATACGGCAGTCGATGGAAGTGGAAAAGATTAATCACGTGATCATTGAGCACACACCGGCTGGAAAATATTTTGCGGTTTTAAATGTTGATTTTGAACCGGAACCACGCTCAAATGCTGGCGGAACGATAGGGATTGATGTCGGAATCAAAGCGTTCTACTCTGACAGTAATGGAAATACGGTATCAAATCCCAGATATCTGGAACGCTCAATGCGAAAACTCATAAGAGAACAGCGCAGGCTTTCCCGAAAACAAAAAGATTCCCATAACCGCGAGAAGCAGCGGATCAGGGTGGCAGGAGTGTATGAGAAAGTAACCAATCAGCGGAATGATTTCCTGCAGAAACAGTCAACGATGCTGGTGCGTGAAAACCAAACCATCTGTATTGAAGATCTGAATGTTAAGGGGATGATCCGGAATCATAAACTGTCAAAATCGATAGCGAGTGTTTCCTGGGCAAAATTTTTTGAAATGCTGGAATATAAAGCTGGCTGGTATGGAAATGAAATTCACAGAGTACCAACGATGTATCCGAGCAGTCAGACCTGCAGCTGTTGTGGCTACAGAAATCCACGGATAAAAAATCTGGGCATTCGTATCTGGGAGTGTCCCAAATGCCATGGGGTTCATGACCGGGATACGAATGCAAGTATCAATATTCTGAAAAAAGGACTGCAGATGCAGTCTGCATAAAGATAAAAACTGTACCGTAGGGCATACGGGAACAGTATAAATATAGCTTGTGGACACTGTGTAAGACATTGCAGTACCGTAAGGTGTTTGCCAATGCAGTAGTGGGAGAAGCAAGAATCCCCCTGCTTTAGCTGTGGGGAGTGTCAAATAGTTTTACATATCATAATAAAGTGTATTATCATAAAAGCCGTTTGGTATGGAAAAAGCCGGATCTTAAGAAAGGTGACTTGATTACCGTATATGTAAATAATCTTGGTAAATCAACAGTTTATAATTGCAATGAAGCGGTCTGATATCTAGCCTCTATATTTCGGAAAAATACTGCACGATCTGTGGTTTACAGAAGAGCAACTTCAAAGAATGCTGAGGATGAAAAAAGCAAATCCATCAGATGTATGGAAATTCAGAGATTATTAATTGGACAAATTGAAAGCTGAAAGAAAAACAGCCTATCCGTTTTCAGCATTGGCGGATCCGTCTGCTAATAAGTGGTTTACAAATCAAAAAACTTGGTAAGAGTATTTTCATAATTCTGTTCAATTTTGTCTATGTTTTCGAGAATCCTGTTCATGTACAAATGCAACTAAATTAGAGTATAATAAGGGAAACCATTGAAACTGGGTTTCCGTAAAGGACATTCCTGTGATGGCAGGAATGTCCTTTACATATAGCGGTAAATTCTGAAGTAGTTGGCATAGAAGTTCATGAGGTAGTTGACGTATGCTTTAAATCTTTTCATTTCGTTTTCCTCCTTTCTTTATCTTACAAGCACATTATAATATCAGAAGACGTATATTACTTGCCAAATGGGAAGAAAAAGTAGACAAAACTTGCAGGAGATTAATTGGAATGTACTGGTAAGAGCATCACAGACATTTGCCTGGATGCAGGAGTTGAGAGCCAAAGGACATTTAACCGGATATCTCGTGAAAGATATAAAGTAACGTCAAGAGAATACCGGAATCTTTATCGTGAACAATATATAAGTCAGACCCAGGATGAAATATCTGGAATGGAGAAATAGGATGGCATTTATAATCTGTATAGCAGCACTCATAATCATGATGTTTGTATTTACCAAAATGTTGTTAAGTTTTGGCAATAACAGTAGTGCGGCAGTTGAATCTGTTGATGCGACTGTAGTTGAAAAGAAGCAAGGAATCTATACCCATATGCAGTCTGAAGCACATGTACCTTGGTTTCGCGTTGTGTTTGAGATGACGGATGGAAGTTTGATGGAATTTCAAATACAACAGGGAGATTTTCGTGAACTGGAAAAAGGTGATCGAGGTATGCTGACTTATCAGGGAAATCGGTATATATGCTACCAAAAATATAAATTTAAAAGTGAAGCACAGGAGAAAGAAAAATGTTAAAAAGCACCAATTGAGCAGCATGTAATACTTCCGGGATTTGAAGATGTAGAGGCTGGAATTGTAAAATGGCCATTATCTGTGTTTCGTATTCGCCATAAAGATTCCAATCGCTTGGTAGATCTGGCAACACATGTGTTGGAAGTATGGAGAGGCTATACCGATGAAGAAGCATTTATTTATGCTGAGACCAATGGAGAACCACATAATACAATTACACCAATTGCACGTAAAGTAGGGGATACCTACGAACTGGATTTGACATTAAGGAACAACATCACAACAGAAGAACATCCGCTGGGAGTGTATCATCCGCATGCAGAATATCATCATATTAAGAAAGAAAATATCGGTCTGATCGAAGTTATGGGACTTGCAGTTCTTCCGGCCAGATTAAAAGGTGAGATGGAACTTCTGGAAGAGTATATTCTCGAAGGCAAAGATATTTCTTCAAATGAGCAGATTGAGAAACATGCAGAGTGGGTTAAGAAATTCCTTCCGAAATATCCGGAAATCACAAAAGAAAACATCCATGGCATTCTTCAGAAAGAGATTGGAATCGTATTTACCCATGTTCTGGAAGATGCAGGAGTATACAAATGTACGACCGAGGGAAGAGAAGCATTCATGTGTTTTCTTGAAACATTATAAAAATTGAAATAAAAGGATTCTTTGGGAAAATGGGAGGTAAGTGAAACCTCCCATTTTTTAAAAGGAAGATGATGAAAATAGAATATTTTTTATAAGGTGTAAAACCTTCCTAGGCTTTTCTTTTGGATGTAAGAAGAAGTAGCAGTGGAACAAAAATAAAGATCCTCCATAGTGCAGGAATGGTGATATTGTTTCGGAATGCAAATGCACTGCCAGAAGAATCTGCCGGTATGTAAATGCGAAGATCTACAGTACAGGATGAACTTTCATCTCGTATATCTAAAGGAAGCTGAGAATGATATACTTTGCCTTCATGGGTGAATTTAACAGGCAGTGCCCAGTAATAATGACGCGGACTACCAAAATTATAAAGATAATATCCGTCTGCTTTGATTAAAGTTGGATTTTCATGGTAAAGAAAATAGTTTTTATTGGCATAAAAGAATGTCCCGCCCATTAATAGAAGCCAGATCAGCACCAGTGCAGCTTTATTCAAAAAAGGACTATCAAATACTCTTTTCAAAAAATCCCCTCCTGTCAGATAAGGACATTTTATCAAATGAACCAGGAAAATTCGATAGAAAGAAAAAATTTATTATTATGAGAACCGATTTGCTTGTATCTGCATCTAATTAGTGTAAAACAAACACGTGTACAATCCGGCCGGACAGAAGGAGAAAACAGAGAAGCGATTTTGTATAGAAGAAAATAAGTGAGATCTGATTAGGTGCTGTCATGAATCAGTCTAGGATGAAAAATCCCTGACCGGTCACGGCAGCCTTTTTTTCCTGTTTTCAGGGTTCTGTTCACAGAGAAAAAGGAAAGTGTCTGAAAGTACCCCAAAAGTGCAAAATGTGAGATAAATGATGATGCGGGTTCCTATCCGTAAAAGAACAGAGGGAAAATGTTTTGTAGAAATCAGCTTACTTTTTGTAAAAGAAAATGTTTTTCCAGCAGCCTTGGTTATTTTTTATTAAATCGGAGATATTAAAATCAGACGATTTAAAAAATTTGTCTGAATGCTGTTTATCGTTAAAAACAGGGGGCATGGATGGGAAAAAGAAAAGAGATAACCAGTAAGGATAATGGAAAGCAAAAAATGTGGATAATAATCACTGTCATCATAGTGTTCTTTGCTATGGCTGGCTATGCAGGAATGTCTTATTACTATTCAGACAGATTTTTTCGGGGAACAACGATCAATGGAATTAACTGTTCTGGAAAAACATCGGAAGAGGCAGAACAGGCGGTTGCTAAAAAAGCAGAGGACTATCTGCTGGAAGTAAAGGCAAGAAATCTGAAATCACAGAGTATCAATGGAAAATTGATCGGATATCGTTATGTTTCGGATGGCAGTATTTCCCAATATCTGGATGAACAAAAACCATATAAATGGGTTCGGGGATTTTGGAAAAAGCAAAATTATACAGCCAAGGAAAATATGACCTATGATAAAGTGAGGTTAAAAGAACAGCTGGAAAAACTGGAATGTATAAAAAAAGAGAATCAGACAGCACCAGAAGATGCTTATGTAGCTTATAAAGATTCGAAGTTTGAAATCGTACCGGAAACGGAAGGGAATACCATGGATTTCAATGGAGCTTATCAGGCACTGTCAGAAGCGGTTACTGACAAAAAAAGAACCATTGATCTGAATAGTTGTCCGGCTGTTTATGTAAAAGCAGCAGTACTGAAAGATGATCCAGATCTTAAAAATTCATTGGAAGAATGCCAAAATCTGATCCGGACCAAAATCGTATATATATTTGGAGAAGAAACGGTAACATTGGAGGGAGACGAGATCAGAAACTGGCTTATTTTTGATGAAAGAGGAAAGCTACAAAAAAATGAGGATGAACTGAGACAGTGTGTGGCAGAATATGTGGCACAGCTGGCTGCCACACATGATACCGTAAATACAGAGAGGGAATTTTGTACAACAAACGGACGTACTGTTCAGGTGTATAGTTCCGTTTATGGATGGAAGATCGATCAGGAAAAGGAAATAGAAACCATTATGCAGGAAATGATTGCAGGAGTACAGATAAACCGGGAACCGGTATACGCTATGCGAGCAAATGCACGGGGAATGAATGATATAGGCAGCACGTATATTGAAGTGGACCTGTCTGCACAGCATTTATATTACTATCAGGATGGTTCTATCATTTTGGAATCGGATATTGTGTCAGGAGATATGCAGTATGCAGAACGGCAGACACCACCGGGAATTTTTCAACTGTATTACAAGAAAAGTCCATCTGTGCTGAAAGGAAAAATGTTGGAAAATGGGAAATATGAATATGAAAGACCAGTAACTTACTGGATGCCTTTTAATGGGGGGATTGGATTTCATGATGCTTCATGGCAGCCATACTTTGGAGGAAATCGTTTCCGAGAAGGTGGTGGATCCCATGGATGCATTAATCTTCCGGCGGACAAAGCGGCAGAACTTTATAATAGGATAAACGAAAGTGTGCCAATTGTCTGTTTTTATTAAAAATGGGCAGGATATATAGTTTTATATAGAGGTTTGTTTATAAAATGGAAGATCTTAAATGGTCTTCTGTTTTTTTATAATTATCAGCAATAATTTCATGGAAGAAAAGTGTGTATGTTCCGTCCAGATATGGAAAGAAGTCTTTGACTATTTTGACTGGGAACCGAAAAAATCGAGATAAATGAGAACTATTCGATTGATGAAGATGCAAAGGAAACCTTGCAGGAGAAGATCAAGAGGATGCTGGTTATAGAAGCAAAACGAATGGCAGTGTATTAAAATTAGGTGGATGTAATTGAGAAAAAAATATGATATCATGTTAGTAACAAAACGGAAATTATGGAGGAATAGAGTGTGAAAAAATGCAAATATTGTGGCAAAAAACTCAATGATAATTTTGAATTTTGTAACAGTAAATGTGAAAATTGTTATGAAAAGATGATGGATAAAGACAGCCATAAAATCAAGTATTTTACATTAGGCATTATTTTGGGATTCTTAGTTATGTTTTATGGCATTATTTCTAACAATAATGTCTTTATAATAGGAATTGGGATTGTAGTAATGGGTATAGATGTTGTTTTATTGCCATTTACAACTCCTGAAACAATTAATTTTCTAGGATATCAAAAGTCAAAATTCGCAGGAAGAATATCAGGCATATTGATCATAGCAGTTGGAGTATGGATGTGTTTTATTCAATGATAAATCCCAGCCTGCAAAATTGAAAATAAATTGAAAGTCACGAAATCGGAGGAGTTAATGATTATGTGGAATGAATTAGGCTTAAGCGGGGAACCGCAATTATTATTTTGATTGCGCTGTATTTCGTCATCAAATGGGCAGTGAAAAATGGAATCAAAGAAGCCTACAGTGCCATTACTGGAAAGAAAACGGAAGAAGATGTCAGAAACGAAAAAGAATTGAAAGAACTCGGATTTGAGTTAGAAGATAAATAAAAGTTTGGAGAATTGAGAAAATCGGGATTTGGAGGAGATTCTTATTTATGAAAAAAGGGATAAACAAATCAATTTTATTTTACATTGCATCAGTTCTGTTTTTCATAGCGTCAGCTATTGGCTTTACGAGTGGAAATGAAAGTTCTATGGCTATAGTATGGTTATGTCTTGGTTCTTCATTTCTTTGCTTGGGTTCGACTCATAAGAAAAAGGAAAACAATACAGATGATAAATAATTTCCTGCTTGTATTGTTGGAAAATCGGGATTCATAGAGTTCTTTTGTGATTTGCAACTGCTGGTTGACAGATTTACAGCCCGGAATGGTGGAATGCAAACAGCAAAACTGTTATATTGAGCTCATAAAATCTGCAAAAGGAGAAAAAAATGATTTTAGCTGATAAGATTACAGAGGAAAGAAAAAAGAATGGATGGTCACAGGAAGAACTAGCCAATCAGTTGGGCGTATCCAGACAGGCAGTATCTAAGTGGGAAAGTGCAGGAGCTGTTCCAGATTTGCAAAGAATTTTACAGATGTCGGAGCTATTTTGTGTTAGTACAGATTACCTATTAAAAGATGAAATGAAAGCAGAAAATATCACCTATCACGAAAGTACTGAAAGCTATGCAGAACCGTTGAAAAAAGTAACTATGGAGAATGCAAATGAATTTCTTGACATGAAAAGAAATGGATCCAAAGTAGTGGCAAACGCAACAAGTATGTGTATCTCAAGTCCAATATTATTGATTGTTCTTGTGACAATGGCAGAAGATGACGTATTTCATGTTTCGGAATCTCTGGCAACAGTATTTGGATGTGTTTTTCTGCTTGGAATGGTTGCGGCAGCCGTCTTTTTGTTTATTACATATGGAATGCGAGAATCACATATGGAACATTTTGAAAAAGAATGCTTTGAAACAGAGTATGGTGTATCTGGAATAGTACGAGAAAAAAAAGATTCCTATGAACCGATTTTTATCAGAGGAACAGCTGTTGGGGTAGTGCTTTGTATACTGGCAGTGATTCCGACAATTATTGCCGGAGCCATGGAAACGTCTGACTATTGTTTCGGCCTTTCCGTTGGATTGCTGCTGTTCATACTTGCAATAGGAGTGAATCTGTTGGTTCGTGTTGGGATGGTAAAAAGCAGTTACGATACCCTTCTTCAGGAAGGCGAATATACAAAAGAAGAAAAACTGTTTAAGAAAAAGACTGACACGTTTTCTGGTGTATATTGGTGCTTGACTACAGCGATTTACCTTGCATGGAGCTTCTGGACGATGAGCTGGGATATTACATGGATTGTATGGCCGGTTGCTGGTGTTTTGTTTGCAGCATTGCTTGGTGTGGTAAAAATGGTGTTAAAGAATGACAGTGAAACTCAGCACTATATTTAAGATGGAGTTAAGTTTTTTTTCGCATATTATACGCATCCAGAACTTCCAGTTGACCGAGCTATTTAGAGCGAATGATGCTTCTTGTCCAAAGAGCAAGAAAAGGTAGATTAGAAAGTGTTTTTTACAGGCAGGTGATTAGATGAATGATCAATTCTTACAAGGAGTATTATTCGATTGGAATAGAATTGATAACGATAGTTATTTAAAGAGAATTAAGGCTTTTAAAGAGATTGAAAAACTTGTTTTCAATAAACCAATTACCTTTTTTGTCGGAGAAAATGGCAGTGGTAAATCGACTTTATTGGAGGCACTTGCTGTAGCACATGGTTTTAATCCGGAGGGTGGAACAAAGAATTATGTTTTTTCTACGCATGATACACATTCAGAATTGTGTGATGCGATAAGAATTTCCAAAGGCTATCGGAAGGAAAAGTGGGGTTATTTTCTTAGGGCTGAAAGTTTTTATAATGTTGCAACGAAGGAAGAAGAATATGCGGATCTCACACATCCTTCCGCTAAATACCATGAAAAATCACATGGAGAGAGTTTTCTCGCATTGGCACAGAATAATCTGCGTCCAAATGGCTTGTATCTTTTTGACGAACCTGAAGCTGCATTATCCCCACAGAGACAGCTTACATTGTTGATGCAAATATATAGTTGTGCAAAAGAGGGAGCACAGTTTATTATAGTTACGCATTCGCCAATTTTGTTAGGAATACCTGATGCAGATATCTATTGTTTTGATGATGGACGAATACATTTATGCGAATATGAAGAAACAGAGAGCTATCGGATAACAGAAATGTTCATAAACAACAGGCAGATGCTGTTGGATAAATTGCTAACAGATTAGATAATAAAGGAATCGACGGATTCAAGTTTGTGAAATTAAGAAAATCTGGATTGTAGAGGAAAATATTACATGAAGAAATTAGTATTGGTATCATTAAAAACGTTTGCCTTTTTTGTAGACTGGGCTATATGTGCTTGAATTTTGCCTATACCAGATACAAAAAGTGCGGCAGTCTGGAGATTTTGGGCAGAATTGATTCCATTATTGTCAGTTATTGGTTTTACAATTATTTTCAGCTTTTATCAATAGCGTTATGCAGGAAGTGTTAGTTCGTGGTTACTTGTATCAGATGATAAAAAATAATTACAACATCGTTGTCGCTGTCCTTATCTCTACCGGATTATTTACATTTGCACATGGTGGGGCTTTTGAAGCAGGAATACTTCCCGTACTAAACGTTATAACAATGAGTCTTTTCGTGACGGCAGTTTTGGAATACACGGAATCCTTAGTTGCTCCGATTGTAATCCATTTTTTATGGAATGGAGTTGGTGCAATTATTTTGGGTGGAGTATCATTAGCAGAAGATTATCCGCATTTGTTCAACATGGTAATTAGTGGAAATTCAATTTTGTCGGGTGGCAGCTGTAAAATTGAAGGTAGCATAGTTGTACTGGTTATGAACTTGACTTTAATTTTGGGATTCGTAATGGCAAAAAAGAAAAGAGACAAAAATCTATAATTTCAGTTTTATTATACTTTTCTAATTCGAGACACACTGTGTCCTGAATTGAACTGGTCACATTATCGTGTCTTGATGCGTATAAATGATGAGAAGGCAATAACAAATGCAATGTAGACTTGGGATATAAAAAACTATACTATAGAAAAAGCGTTAGAGGTGGCATCAGGAATGAAAAATAAAATTTTGGTGATAGAAGATGACCGTGCAATTTCAGAATTGCTGTGCATGAATCTGGAAGCGGCAGGATATGAGACTGTGGCAGCTTATGATGGGGAAGAAGCCCAGCGGCTGCTCTTATGGCATGAGGATGCAGATATGGCAGTGGTGGATATCATGCTGCCGGGAAAAGACGGATTTGCACTTATGGAGGATTTTAAAAAGAAAGATATTCCGGTGCTCTACCTGACTGCAAAGGATGATGTGGCTTCCAAGGTGAAGGGATTAAAGCTGGGTGCGGAAGATTATATGGTAAAACCTTTTGAGATGCTGGAACTTCTGGTACGCATTGAGAAGGTACTGGAGAGGACGGGACGGGCCAAGAAAGTCTTAACGGTCCGGAACATCCTGGTGGACATGCAAAGCCATCAGGTCTACAAAGACGGGCTTCCGGTAAGCCTAAAGCCAATGGAATATGACCTCTTTGTGCTGCTCCTGCAAAATAAGAATATTGCGCTTGGAAGGGAAGAACTGTTAAAACGGGTCTGGGGAGAAGACTACCTGGGAGAAAGCAGGACGGTGGATGTCCATATCGGACAGCTCAGAAAAAAGCTGGAACTTTATGATGAGATCAGGACGATCCCGAAACTTGGATACCGTCTGGAGGAATAAGGATGAAGCTGTGGAAACGAACGGTACTTCTTATGCTGGTAACGTTATTATGTGCCCTGCTCCCAGTGGGAACGCTAAGTCTTTATATCACAGGAAAACGAAGCCTCAATAATGCTGCAGAGACCTACGGAAGACAGCTGGAAAATGGCAAGATACTCCTGGAACAATTTTGGGATAACAGCAAATATGAGCAGATGTCCGAGACTGGAAAGCGGGCTTATATGGGATTTCAGTTCCAGCGATGCTGTGGGGAAGGCATGGCCCTGATCGACCGAAAAAGCAATGCCGTCATTGAAAACCTGACAGATTATAAAGTGGTGGGACTCGAAAATTTAGGCTTAAAGGATGAAGGAGATCCGTATGCCTACAAGATACAGAAACTGGGACAGAAATACCTCCTTCTCCAGCTGGAACCATTATCCAGACCGGAAGGATACGAAGTCCTCTCTGTCCGGGAAGTCACAGGGCTTTTTGCAGAGCTGAGACAGACCGCTGTCTGGTTTTTGGGAATTTATCTGGCTGTGTTCCTGATCGCCGGCCTTTTTATTTATATGATGATGCGAAGAACTGTGGAACAGATGGAGAAGCTACAGGAAGTGGCAGAGAAACAGGAGCTGCTCATGGGGCACTTTCCCATGAAATGCGTACCCCGTTAACGTCCATTATCGGGTATTCGGATACCCTGCGCCATGTAAAGCTGAAAGATGAACAGAAAGACCGGGCACTGGAACATATCAACCGGGAGGGAAAACGCCTGGAGGCTCTTTCTGGGAAGATGCTACAGATGCTGGGGCTTTATCAGAACCATGCCATACAGATGGAAATGACCATGGCAGGTGACCTTTTAAACCATGTCATAGACATGGAAAAAGAACAGGCAGAAAAGAAAGCGGTGCACCTCAAGATGGAATGTGAAGCCTTTTCCATGAAAATGGATCCGGCCTTGATGGAAAGCCTTCTGATAAACCTGATCGACAATGCCCTAAAGGCTACGGATGCCGGTGGAAGCATTTGGGTAAAGGCTTATGAGAAAGCTGGAAAAAAGATCTTTGAGGTGTCGGATACCGGAATGGGGATCCCGGAGGAAGAACTGGGAAAGATCACAGATGCATTCTATATGGTGGACAAATCACGAAGCCGAAAAGAAGGCGGATCCGGACTTGGGCTGGCACTCTGTGTGAAGGTGGCTGAAATCCATGGCGGATGCTTGAAAATCGAAAGCAGACAGAGAGAGGGGGCCACGGTAAGAGCCATCTTCTGATTTACAATTTGTTTACATCTTGATGAATACATCGGCGAAGCAATATGGTACTCTTTTCTCATAAGAAGAGGGTACCTTTTTTAATACCGAAAGGAAAGGATGGAAAAAGGATGAAGAAAATAAGAATGTTTATGGGAGCCGTTCTGTGTATGAATCTTTTGACATTATCCGGATGTGACCGTGTTGTCCAGTCTGCTGTTGTGGAAGAAAAGAATCAGACAGAACAGAAAAATGAAGAGAAAAAGGAAACAGTTCAGAAAACCGTCGCAGAACAGGTAGAGGCACCGGAAACATACCAGACAACAATCCAAGCAGATCTAAGATCAGCGGACCGGGAGGATAAAGAAACCCCGATGAATTTTACCCTGACAGCGGATGCACCGGTAAAAGTCCCGGATGTAGATGCAATCTGTTTAAAAAAAGTAAAAAGGGTGGCGATTCCTGAAGAAGAACAGAATAAAATAAAAGACACATTCGGAAAAGGACAGCCCATGCAGGAAGAGAAGAATGAGAATGAACAGGCGGGACATATACAGTAGATGGACTGACCTATCGGTATTCTTATACACAGAGTGAGCAGGTATCGGATGTGGAGGAACTCGGATTTGGGATAGCGAAGTTTATCTTTGACGATTGTGGAGACATGACCCTGGAATCGAGTGAGAAAAAAGAAAGGGAAGAACGCTTTCAAAATTATATAAAGGCAGGAAGCGGGAAAGTATCTGAAAAGGAAGCAAAGGAGAAGGTTTCAGGTCTTGTGTCCGGAAACTGGGAGATATTTGAAAGTTCCTCAAAAGCACTTACTGAAGGAAGCACTACCCTGGAAAAAGATGATTTCATTTTTGAACGGATGATAGACGGGGTTCCGGTTAATTATGTGAGGGAAACCTCTCTGCCTGTTAATGAGCAGGCTCTTGAATGGGAAAATGAGGACGGAACACTTCATGAAGGACAGTCTGAAGGATGGGAAAATGAAGTACTGACGATGGACTTTTGCAGTGGGACACTTCAGAGTTTTCTGCACCGAAATCCCATAGAAGCATCGAATGCTTCCGATGAGAGGCTGTTCTTACTTCCTTTTGATGAGGTCAAGGATATCTTTGAAAAAACGATCACTTTGCAGGTAATGACAGAAGACAAGAATCGGCTGATCTCTGTCGATGGAGGAAGCCACTACCGTTATCCGTCCATTGATGCACAGAGTGCGGAGATAACCATAACAAAGGTACAACTGGGTTATATGTGCATGCCAGACAGTGAAGGCAGCGATACCGAAGCAGTCCTGATCCCGGTGTGGGATTTTTATGGAACCTGGACATCCAAAGAGCCAGAGTATGAGTACGGAAATGGGGAGGATGGACCGGTCATGGGAGACGTGACGATGGATGCTGCAGGTGTTCCACTCCTTACGATTGATGCACGGGATGGAAACGTAATACAAAGGATTCAGGCTGGATGGGCGGCTTCTATGGGTTCCAAGGATATAAAATAGAGTGTGAATTTCAATTTCTAATCAATGATGACCGAAAGACCTGGAATTTCAGGTCTTTCTGCTTTACAGGAAAAAGAAAAATACGTTATACTTTTCCTATAGAAAAAGGTTGGAGGAATATGTATGGCAGAAAAAATGGCAGAGCAGATTGCAGAGATTTTAAAAGGACCTAATTTTCAAACGGCAGAGAAAGCACTGACAGATTTCTGCGGAACGATGGATGGGGAATTCAGGAATCTTCTGGTGGATATTATTGTGGAACGATGGATTGATACGCCTAAAGACGTACCGTTTTCCTATGCCCGCAGCATTTGGAATCGGAAAGATATAAATAGAGAAGAGTATCAGGCATTGCTGGAGGAAATCCGAAGCTATCCCATCGCACCGATCAACAAGGCAAAGATATCAGATTTTTTATGGGTTGTGAAAAATGATTTTTCAAATGCTAAAATAGCAGAAACGGCTTATTGCGAACACTTGAAGAACACCGGTGCATTTGCAGATCATATCATGGCTATAAACCGGATCTTGTTTATCTCTAAAAAAATCCGAAGCAAGGAAATCAATGAAGAGGTGCGAAAGAATCTGCTGATAAAAGTATTAGAAGAGTATGATAACAGCAGCCACGCAAAAATTGGATATTTGATAAAAACTGCCATGGAGGAAAAAGTGGATACAGGATATCTGATCCCTTATGTGGAAAATATCTTGAAAACTTACGATGATAATAGCTGCGATGCACTGCTCATTGGTAAGTTTTGTGATCTGTTGGAAGAACTCTATTGCAGAAAAAATAACTGGCTGAAGAAAAAGTGTATTACTGAACCTAAACTGATTGCGACACGAAGACGTAAGATTCAGGCTGTCCGGATGGAGGCTGAATATGCCGGGGCCTCTTCCAAAGGAAATTCAATGAGAAAGATTCACAATTTGAAAGAGGTTATTCAGTTGTTAAAGACCATACAAGGTACGGAAGAAGAAAGAAAGGCACTGTTGCAGGAAATAGCACAGATAGAAGAAGCTTCCCTTTCGGAGATGATGGTATGGAGTGATAAACAGGATGCCAGCGGCATTGTAAAAGAACTGTTCCGCCAACTGGAAGATCTTGATAAAGAAGAGGCATTATGTTATTTTGCTTCATTTCTTCCGATTCCGGAAAGAGAAAGGGTAAAGAATCAGGTATTAAATAGGACTGGGATCCTGCACACGATATTTCCAGCGGCAATCCTTGGAAAAGGAGGAAAATTAATTGCTAAAAGCGGGCCTGTGAAAAAGCCCGATGGAACAATCGATGAAGGTGCGCTTAAGGATAATATGGAGCGGACAGCAACCATGGAGATGGATTATTTTGCACAGATCCTGGTGAGAAATACGTTTGAATATATTCGTTCCAGATTTGTGATCGAAGAGAGTGATGTAAAAAAGATTGTAGATGTAAGTTGTGCGATTCCGGAGGGGAGAAAAGAATCGTATACCAAGGGTCTTATGTTTGGCTTTTCAGGAGATTTTTTGACGGCGCTAAGTATCCTGATTCCACAGATAGAAAATGCAGTAAGATATCTGGCAGTGGAATGTGGAGAACCTGTTTACAACATGAATGAAGAAGGGATTGAAGAAGTAAAACCAATGCACGCTGTCTTAGAATTGGAAGGAGTAAAAGAAAGCCTGGATGAAGACCTTATATTTGCTTTAAATACGATTTTCTGTTCAAAATTTGGATTTAACATGCGCAACAATGTGGCACATGGAATGCTGGATGATCAGGCATTCCAGAGCTTTAAAGCTTTGTATATCTGGTGGTTTGCACTGAAATTTTGCTATCTATTCTGCGGAAAATTACAGGAGGAGAATAGAAGTAAAATAAATAAAAAGCTGAAACAGCTAATGGAGAAGAACGATAATACGGATGAGAATTAATATAAAATGGTTGGACGGATGGTATGGTTTCCTTAAAAAGTGTTTGGAAGTACCCGGCAAGCATATCGTTTGGATATCAAAACGCACTTTGGGGACGCCCTCACCCCCCGGAATGTGTAGCACTGAGAGTAAATCTATAAATATAATATAAATTATAAAAACACTCCAACTTATTAGTAGTCAGAGTGTTTTTCATAAACATATATTTTTAAATAAAAATATAGAGAAAGTATTTTGGTAGTTACGGATTTAAGAAAAACCAAAATTCATGTCCCTGGCATACAATATAGCGCTCCAACCATTCATTAAAAGGAAGGTTAAAACGATCGGTGTCAGGAGCTGGATAACATAAATAATCTTCTCTACCTTCTAATACAGCTTGTAAATCCATGGTTATATCACCTATATCTTGCAGAAAAAGAATGGGAAGATGATAGGTGAATTCTGGATCAGATAAAATGGGTGTATTATTCCAAACCTCTTTTTGATTAAGAGCTTCTTTTAAAGAGTAGATGGTACAGCTGACTAGAGAACTACCCTCTTCTCCACAAAAAAGCTCCATTCCATTTGAACAAGATAAAAAGGCTTTATACGAAGCGGGAAGTTTCATGTTGGGGAAGTGTTTTTCAAATAACTGAAATTCTTCAGAGGATACAGGTGGGTAAAATTTATGAGTTACTTTTATAGGTTCTTCATCACCTAAATGCCATTGATAGACCCAACCATTATTATCCATTTCATATTTTAAATTTTTGAAAATTCTGTGTATTGCATTTACATCTTCCATTATATCTCCTACTAATTTTTAAACAAGAAGTCATTGCCTAATGATGCGACATTCAAAGATAATCTCTCTTTATCATGTAATGAGGATATTTTTATATCAGATTAATCAATATTTTGATTTGACGCAAAATGCCAAAATTGACGATTATTATCAATGTAAGCAATAACGTTCACATAAGTATTATTCTTAATTCATTTTTTACGCATAATTGTCCTTCTGAAAAATATTTGGATGTCAATTAGTACTTTGTTCAATAACGGAGAATAATTATAGCACATTTCACGGTTTTTTCAATGGTTTTTTGAGCATTTATACGACTATGAAAAAACATAATATTACTAGAAAACAGTTACAGTAAGAATTGAGTAATTAGATAAAAAAGATCGTATTCGGAAAATGGTAATGTTGTGCATATTTTCGATTTCTTTTCCTCGAATATAAATATAGTATCTCTATTTTGAAGTTTTCAGTATAAAATCATATAAATATATAATAAAATTTATTTATAATCCCCCAAAAGGACAATAAGAATCCTCAGACAGAAATACTACGTAATTGTCGAAAAAATATATTCAAATTGAGTATCTATATTTTTCAGTAAGAAGAGTTCAATAGTAAGTTCAAATATCCTTGCAGATAGCAATATCATCAGAAAAAGTGTATAATTACAAGGAAAGCATTGATGATAAAATTTATCTATGCAGAAAAATGTTGATGGATTGAGGTGATAAGTGTGAGAATTGATAAGATTTGTAAAACGTGTGGATTTGATTCCAATGGTGTGTGCGGCATGTATACTACATGCAAGGAAGGCGAAGAGTGCGATGACTGGGAAGCTTCTTTGGAGTATTATACGGAGATTACGAAAAAAGCACCTTGGTATATTAAGGGACCTTATGATAGATGTAAAATAAGTTATGAAAAATTTCTGGATCTTTTACAACAGGATGAACAGGGAGTCGGTGTAGAAATAAATATTTATGATGCGATTGAAAAGGTCTATGAATTAAATTCAGTAGAATTAGCAGGGGTGTTAGATGTGTCTATGGGAGTGTTGGGATATGCCAGCACTCAAAGAACGATATCAAAGAGAAAAAGACCATTTTCAAGCAGGCTGCATATTCCGGAAAGCTTCTTTGATAAGTTTTTATCTACACAACTGGATGCATTAAAGAAATGTAGAGAAGAATTTCGTGATTGTTATGGGGACGAGCTGATAGAAAAATTTAAGCAAAATGGTTATGCTGCAATGGAAGCAAAGATAGAAAAACAAAATGCAGTCGATAAAATAAGAAATGAAAAGTACAGGGAAGAGAACCAGAACAGATATCAGTATAAGGAGAAGACAAAAATATACCATGATCTATCTGATGATTACAAATCCAGGGACTATGTGATTGCGATAACCTTAAAAGAAGGCGATTATTATGGAAATATATTCTATGAATACAGCTCTGGAGGATATGGCTTGTCTGTAGACATAATGGAAGATATTTTGCAATTTATTGAAAATCTGGATTGTGAAGAAATCAATGAGTTAAACGAGGAAGGTCTCTTAAATAATAATATAGCCTTGCAAGCAGACATAAATGGCAAGGATATTCATTTTGAACTGAGAAATGATGCAGGGGAAAAGCTGGAAAAAACAATCCCGGAAGATGAACTGCAAAAATACATTGTTGGTTATGAAATGATCCGGTGCGATGGACGTGGAATGAAAAAGGAACGCAGAAAATGTGGTTCCTGCGAAAATTTTACACCGATAGAAGGCTGTGCAAAAGGAAACTGTTCTGTTAGAGGTGATATCATTCAGAGAAGCAGAATTATATGTTCCCATGATTATGTGTTGAAAGCAGATAAAGTATTATGTTAAAATCGTCTCGTACTATCAATGGAAAAGATGATTGTATAGATTTACTATAGGAATTAGAATATATAAATTGTAAGGATATATTGTGTGATATTGCACTTTATATGATAAAAACAAGATAAAAACGCAATGCATATTTTTAAGATATGCTAGAGCTGGTAGGTAGCCCAGCCGTCCTATGTAAATAGGGTAAGTAACCTGCCCCTCCGGGTTGTCCATTCTTTGTTCAATTCATTTTAGGAGGGATTTTTATGGACAAAACAAATGGAAAACTGACGGTATATTTTGAAGAACCATTTTGGGTAGGCGTATTCGAGCGTATTGAGGATGGTAAATTATCTGTAGCAAAGGTAATATTTGGTGCAGAACCAAAAGATTACGAAGTGCAGGAATATATTCAACAATACTATTTCAGTTTGAAATTCAGTCCGGCTGTTGAAACTGTTGTAAAGGATATAAAAAGAAATCCGAAACGGATGCATCGAGAAGTAAAAAAGCAGACAATAAGAACAGGTATTGGCACAAAATCGCAGCAAGCATTGAAATTACAGCAGGAACATAACCAACAGGAGCGTAAAGAGAGAAATCGCAAGAAAAAAGAGGCGAAAGAACAGCGAATGTTTGAATTGAAACAGCAAAAGAAAAGAGAAAAGCATAAGGGGCATTAAAAGCCTCTTGGGCTTTAACTCAAATCGGAATTGACCGAGCGCATTGGGCGAGAGATACTTCTTGTTTGAATGTTGGAATGATTATAGGTATTTGTTTTCGGTATGAAAATACCGTTTATTTATTCCAGACATAAGATGTCCGGTTGAAAATTAACGGATTCTCGTTTTATGTCGTGGTAATTTTGGTGCATATTGGTAAGCTGTAAGTGGAAGAGAGGTAGAGATATGGATACAAAAAAGATTGGAGCTTTTTTAAAGCAATGTCGTAAAGAAAAGAATCTTACGCAAGAACAGCTTGCCGAGAAGTTTGGGGTATCTGCAAGAACAGTTTCCAGATGGGAAACAGGAATAAATATGCCAGATCTCAGTGTACTTGTTCAACTTGCTGAATATTACGATGTTGAGATGAGAGAGCTCCTGGATGGAGAAAGGAGCCAGACTATGAATAAAGATATGAAAGAAACACTGGACAAAGTTGCGGTGTATGAAGAATGGGTGAAACAAAAAGCATTAAAGGCTGGAAATCTTGCATTTGCATCAATGTTTGTGATTGGTGTGTTAGCGATTATTATTCAGATGCTATTAATGGTGGATACTCGTTTGGTTTTGGGAGAGATAGTAACTGTCTTAGTAGGAGGAATCCTATATGTAGCTATTATGGTGTATAATGGAATATGGGATAAATGCCTGCCAAAAAGTGCTGCTATATGGCGAAATTTTCTCACCAGTGTAATATGTGCAGGAATTTTTACAGTCATCTATGGTATATGTTTATTTAGAATGGGAGCTACAGAAACACAGATAACACGATTGGCATTGGGATTTCTGATAGGTATTACTATTGTGTCATTTATTATTCTTAGGACCTTAGCATTTATTAATCGAAAAAGAAATCAGAATTCACCAAATGTTCAGGAGAGAAAAGAAACTTCCCAATCTAAGACAGAATGGACAAAGATTTATAATGCACAGAATATAGTAGAGACAGAACAGCTCGTAGAAATGTTAAAGCAAAGTGAAATAGAAGCTTTTTCCCAGGAAGCAGGTGCGAATGTTGCAATGCATGGAGCACCTGGATTTGGAATATATGGTGTGAATATATTCGTGAAAACCGATGATGCAGAGAAAGCAGTACAGCTGATCAAGGAGATTAATAACCAAGAGAATGAAGAAATTTTTTGACATTGTCACATATGCGTGCTAATATGATTATAGAAAAAGTGTGCTGCCGATAGACGGTTAGTCCACATACTTAATTGATTGAAAATAACCGTTCACTTCACGCTGGGACGGTTATTTTTGTGTCTTGTTATTAACTTTGCCGAATACCTTTGAGGAACGAGGGAGTGAGATATATGGAGCAATTATTGATTGTTGAAGATGATATTGGTTTGAATCAAGGTTTATGCAAAGCACTGAAAGTAGATGATCGGAAGATCATTTCCTGCCAAGACTTGAAAACGGCGAAGGAGCAGCTGCTTTGCGGCGGTGTATCCCTGATCCTGTTGGATATCAATCTGCCGGATGGCAGTGGGCTTGAATTGCTACGGGATGTCAAGGAAACCACACCCGGGATTCCTGTTATTCTGCTGACTGCCAATGATACCGATCTGGACATCGTGGACGGACTGGAGAGGGGCGCTGATGATTACATTACCAAGCCCTTTTCTCTTTCGGTTTTGCGGGCAAGAGTGAATACCCAACTGCGAAAGCAAACGTCAAGCCATAAAAATGCACCGATCCATATTGATCTATTTCACTTTGACTTTGAAGCAATGACCTTTTATGTGGGAGATTCAAAAGTGGAATTGAGTAAAACAGAACAAAAATTACTGCGTCTGCTTGTTGAAAATCGTGGTCGAACCATGACCCGTGGAGACCTTGTAGACAGGATCTGGACAGATGGTGCTGAATATGTGGATGAAAATGCTTTGTCTGTTACGATCAAGCGTCTGAGGGATAAGCTTGAGGCACAGAAATACATTAAAACCGTCTATGGAATCGGTTATAGCTGGGTGACAAAAGATGAATAAAACCGGCATTGTGATCATACTGCTGTGTTCTCTGGCGGCGGCAGCTGTTGTATTATGGGAGCGGAGAAAGGTCAGAAAAACGATGGAAGAAATCGAAAGGATGCTGGACGCTGCCATGACCGGTTCTTTTTCTGAAATCACTTTTGATGAAAGCCAGCTGTCTGCTTTGGAAACAAAGTTTGCACACTATCTTTCTGCCGCAGAAGCATCTTCTCGAAATATGGCACAGGAAAAAGACAAAATCAAATCCTTGATTGCGGACATTTCCCACCAGACGAAAACGCCGATTGCAAACCTGCTGTTATACAGCGAGCTTTTGATGGAGGAAACTCTGCCTGCATCGGCAAAGGAAAACGTGGAGGCACTGTACAAACAATCGGAAAAGCTACGATTTCTGATTGACTCTCTCGTAAAACTTTCCAGACTGGAAAATGGGATCATTTCACTTTCCCCTCAGCAAGCATCACTTCAGCCGCTGCTTGAAAGCGTAGTAGAACAATATGCCGCCAAGGCTTCTGGAAAAGGATTATCCATATATCTGTACGATACAGATATTTCCGCTACATTTGACTTCAAATGGACAGCGGAAGCACTGGCTAATATTGTAGACAATGCCATCAAATATACGGAGCATGGAACAATCACGATTTCTACCATAAGTTACGAAATGTTTACAAGGATCGATATATCGGATACCGGTTCAGGTATCCCTGAAAACGAGCAGGCAAAGATATTTTCCCGTTTTTATCGTTCAAATGCTGTTCAGGAACAAGAAGGGGTTGGCATCGGCTTATACCTTGCCCGACAGATTATATCCGGTGAGAGCGGTTATATCAAGGTTGCTTCCGTTCCGGGAAAAGGAAGTACGTTTTCCATATTTCTGCCGAAATAACAACAATTCTATCAAAACTGTTAGATTTCATTTTCTGCCGGAAAGAATGTGGAAAGAATCCTATGCGATAATCTGTATGTATCAAAGGATCATTTCCTTTCATACATACAGATTTTTTCATGGAGGTACTCGTTTATGGAGGTTTTACAGGCAAAAGACCTGAAAAAGATTTATGGCTCCGGTAATAACGCAGTTCATGCGTTGGATGGAGTTGATTTAAGTGTGAAGAAGGGAGAGTTTGTTGCAATTGTCGGCACATCCGGATCCGGAAAATCCACGCTGTTGCATATGCTGGGCGGGCTGGATCGCCCTACAAGCGGCACTGTCATAGTGGACGGACAGGATATTTTCTCCCTGAAGGAGGAAGCGCTGACCATCTTCCGCCGCAGGAAAATCGGCTTTGTATTTCAGAGCTACAATCTTGTTCCGGTGCTGAATGTATATGAAAATATCATTCTACCCACTGAACTGGATGGCGGAAAGGTAAACAAGGCTTTTATGCAGCAGATCGTGCAGACGCTTGGACTGAGCGACCGTCTGGATGCCCTGCCCAATCAGCTCTCAGGCGGTCAACAGCAGCGAGTAGCCATTGCCCGTGCGCTGGCGGCAGCACCCGCTATCATTCTGGCAGATGAACCCACCGGCAATCTGGATTCCAAAACCAGCCAGGATGTATTGAGCCTTTTGAAAGTCACCAGTCAAAAGTTCGCCCAGACAATCGTAATGATCACTCACAACGAAGAAATTGCGCAGATGGCAGACCGCATTATCCGTATCGAAGATGGTCGGATCGTCTCCCAGAACTAACGGGAGGTGGCTACGATGAATGTCAAAAACAGAAAATGTATTCGAAAGCTCAGCTTAAAATCCCTTTATGCGAACCGCCGCCGCAATCTGATCGCCATTTTTGCCATTGCGCTGACAACGATGCTATTTACGTCCATGTTCACCATTGTCTTGTCGTTGAACGCCAGTTATGAAACCTACCAGTTTCGGCAGGTAGGTGGCTATGCACACGGTACCTTTAAAGATGTTTCCCCCGAGCAGGCGGAACGTATCGCTGCTCATCCAAAGGTGAAGGCTGCGGGGGCACGGAAGGTGATCGGCATCACTGTGGATGGTGTCTTTTCCAAAACGCCTGCAGAGATCAGCTACATGGATGCCAACTGCACCAAATGGAGCTATGCCACCCCTACTACCGGGCGGATGCCCGAAAGCGGCAAAGAAGTAGCCATGGATACGGCAGCGTTGCAGCTGCTTGGCGTAACGCCGGAGCTGGGCGCCGAGGTCACGGTTTCCTATTCCATCACGGACAAGGATCAAACCGCCTTTACTGTAACAGATACCTTTACGCTGGTGGGCTATTGGGAATATGATGAACTAATGCCTGTTCACTACATCAACATCAGCCGTGATTACGCAGATGACATCGAAGCGCAGGCAGTGAAAACAGGGTTACAGCCTTTCCGCACCGATTTGAATGTCATGCTGGCCTCCAGCACAAATATTCAAGGGCAGATGGAGCAGGTGGATACCGATCTTGGATACACATGGGACAGCTATACCGATCCCAACAGCGTCCGGATCGGCGTCAACTGGGGATATACCTCATCCCAGCTGGAGTCACAGCTCGATCCAGAGCTGATGATCGCCATAGCAGCTTTTTTGCTGCTGGTGATTTTCACGGGGTATCTTATCATCTATAACATTTTTCAGATCTCTGTTGCAGGGGATATCCGGTTTTACGGACTTCTGAAAACCATTGGCACAACGCCCCGGCAGCTCAAACGTATCATTCGCCAGCAGGCACTTCTGCTTTGTCTGATCGGCATTCCGGCAGGACTGTTGCTGGGCTACGGCATCGGCGCTGTTCTGGTACCTGTTGTCTTGCGCTCCACCCAGTTGGATGCAGGCATCACCACCATCAGCACTTCGCCTGTGATCTTCCTTGGTTCCATGCTGTTTGCCCTGTTGACGGTGCTTTTGTCCTGTTCCAAGCCCGGAAAAATGGCAGCCAGGGTCTCTCCGGTAGAGGCTACCAAATATACGGATGCGATACAGACTAAGAAAAAACAGCGCAGCACCCGGGGAGTCAAGCTCCATCAGATGGCCTTTGCCAATCTGGGACGAAACAAGAAAAAGACGGTGCTGGTGGTGGTGTCTCTGGCACTGTCGGTGACACTGTTCAATGCGCTGTGTGCCTTTGTGGGAGGCTTCAGCATGGAGAAGTATGTATCCTCCATGACCTGCGCCGATTTTATCGTCAGCACTCCCGACTACTTCCGTTTCAACCCGGCAGATGAATTCATCACGCCAGAACAGATCGAGGAGATCGCAGCAAACACAAAGGCCAGTCTTTCCGGCACGGGATATGCTGTGCGAAAAACCGCATACCTGTGGATGACGGAGGATGCTCTGCGGCAAGACTATGCACGGTACGAAAGTGCCGAGCAGTTGGACAGCCATATGAGCCGCATGGAGCACCGGGGCAATATGGTGATGGGAGATACCAGAATCGAGGCTCTGGATAACAGTCTGTTTGACAAGCTGCAAGTGTTCGACGGAGATATTTCTCCTATGCTGGAGCCGGACAATAACGCCATTGCCATTGCGGTTTCTTTGGATGATTACGGCAATCTACCCAATCCTGAATACTACCCCAAGGTGGGAGACACGATCACGGCTACCTATGCGGATGATGTGAAATATATCGACAGCCGCACCGGGGAACTGTGCAACGAAGACACACCGGAGGAGTACCTTCAGGCAAAATTGTATGGGGCCAGAGATGTAGAGTACACGGTCTGCGCCTTGGTAGAACTTCCGAACTCCATGGGTTATCGTTATGGTGGTATTGGATATAACGCAGTTTTGCCTGTGGACACCGCACAGAGGGACAGCGGTGGTGCAGTCGTTCCGATGCTCTACCTGTTCGACACAGCGGACGAAGCTGACGAGGCCGAAGCAGAGCAATATCTGTCAAAGCTCACGGCCGGTGAGTTTTCGCCCTTGATGTATGAAAGCAAAGCCACGGTTCGCTCTGAGTTTGCTCAGTTCCGGCAGATGTTCCTTCTGATCGGTGGTATCCTCTGTGCTATCATTGGGCTGGTGGGACTCTTAAATTTCTTCAACGCCATGATGACCGGTATTCTTTCCCGCCGCCGGGAATTTGCTGTGCTTCAGGCTGTAGGAATGACGCCCCGACAGCTCAAAACCATGCTGATCTACGAGGGGTTGTTTTACGCACTGTCTTCCGTAGCGGCGGCCTTTGTGCTTTCACTGGCGGTGGGACCTCTTGCGGGGAAAATGCTGGGCAGTATGTTCTGGTTCTTTGAGTATCGGTTCACCGTTCTGCCTGTCCTGCTGACAATTCCGGTATTTCTTCTGCTTGGGTGGCTGATTCCTTGCATGATGTATGATAACGCAGCAAAATGCAGCATTGTAGATCAGTTAAGGGATGCTCAATAATTGTTAAGCCAAAATTAGCCCTCTGTCAATGAAAAGGCTGAGGGCTGGAATTCAAATAATAATCAAAGTGACCATTACACTGGCCAGCGGCAAGAAACAGGTCATTTCCATTACTGTGCAGAAAACAACGGTAAGAACAACAAAGATCACCGGACTGAAATCAAGCGTGACTGTTGCAAGGAATAAAAAAACTTACGCTGAAACCAGTCATCAGCCCGATCACTTCCCAGGAGAAAGTTACCTACAGTTCTTCAAATAAGAAGAGCGTGACGCTAAATTCCAAGGGCGTGATCACCGGAAAGAAAAAGGGAACAGCCTATATCACAGTGAAATCTGGAAAGATCCGTAAAAAAGTAAAAGTAGTTGTTAAATAAAAATGATTCAAGCAGGAGCTGCCTTTCATGAATACACATGGAATGGCAGCTCCTTTTTTCATTTTTTGCATGTAGCTTTATTTGCAGAAGTAGATTACGATATTAATAGTTGACCAAGAGAGAAGAATGTTTAGATAATATGTTATAGTGATAATGGAAGCATGGTAACAAAAAAAATTATAAAAATAGAAAAAAAGTGCAACCAAACAGAAAAAAATACGTTCTATATAATAGAAAACATTAATATGGCACACTGCAAATAACCTATCTGCATAAAAACACTAATATACAGGGGAGAAATGTGATATGGAAGATATACATATTATAAATTTATTTTTAGAAAGATCAGAAGATGCAATTCGCCAGGTAGAAGTAAAGTACGAAAAATTTTGCTTTAAGATTGCATGGAATATTTTATATAACACAGAAGATTCAGAAGAATGCGTAAATGATACGTGGCTGATAACGTGGAATAAGATTCCGCCCAAAACGCCAACAAAATTATCTGCATTTCTTGGAAAAATAACCAGAAATTTGGCATTGGACAATTTCAGAAAGAAAAATGCTTCAAAAAGAGCAGATACACATATGATGGATATTTGTGGTGAAGTGGAAAAACTGGAAAATATAATAAAGGATTATGTGGAAGAGGATATAAAGAAAAAGGAAATTTTGAATATTTTAGAAAAATTTTTAAGTGATTTAAAAGCAGGAGACAGGGATATTTTTGTCAGGCGATATTGGTATATGGATAATATTAAAGACATTGCAAAAAGACATGGATGCTCTGAGACTAAAATTAAATCCAGTCTTTTTCGAAGCAGAAACAGATTATGGGAAGAGGTGAAAGAAATCATATGAAAAAAGAAAACAATTTTTTGGATCTGATGGGAGAAATAGATGAAAAATTTGTTTACGAAGCTTCCTTGCCATGGAAAAAGCGAAATGTTAATTTGAAATTTAAATTAGCAAAGATTGCAGCAGCAGGAGTTGTAATAGCATTATTGATAGGAGGTTTGGGACATCCGCATGAGATAAAGGCGGCCTGGGAACAGATTACTTCGTGGATTCAAACTGCATTGGGGATTAATGAAAATGTAGAATCATATATAGATAGTGTTGGAAAAACGATTACTAAAAATGGAATTTCTATTACGTTAGATGAAATTGCTGCTGATAAGGAGAATTTATGGGTGGCAATATCTGATAATATAAATGATTCAAAAGAAAAAGAGACTATTCTACTAACAGAAGTGGAGATAAATGGAAAAGCGGCACAGTTAGATGGAACATATGCTCTGGAGAAAAAGGAGAACGGAGCAGATGGTCAGGTTTGTCATTATAGGTTGGAAGATACAACTATTAAAGATAATACAGCAGATATAAAAATGAAAGTATGGTTATTTGATCCAACAGAAATGGATACTGCAGATACAGAAGATACGGATGACTATATTTTTGAATTTTCATCAAATTGGGAAGAACTGGAGAAGAATACCATAAATGTAAATGTGAATAAAAAAATAAAGATATCTCCAAATCAAAATCTGACGATTTCAAAAATGAACTTAAACGATTTGGCAAGTACAATTTATGGAAATTTGGATAATAAAGAATATGAAGATTATTATTTAATAGGAACCGACGATAAAGAAAATCAGGGGCTTTATAGAATGACAAATTATGGAGACACAGAGACTGTGTTTGAAGAAAGCAGAAATAATACAAAATATAAAGGAATTTCTCCAGATGCTAAAACGGTGACATTAGAATTATATGTAAATAAAGAAGAAAAAAACAGAACAACATATAAAAAATATGAAACAGGAACAGAAGATACTTACGGAGAAGGCGAAGGACGTGTTTATGAAAGTGATGAAGATCCTCTGGATTTATATAGCCCAGTGGAAGGAAAAATAGAAATTAGAATCAGATGACAAAAGAATAGTTTGATCGAAGAGAGGGATGAGATACCGCAATTGGATATTTTTACTGTAAAGATAAAAAAAATAACAATAAAATGTTTGGTGGTACATTTAAGATTCGTATAAATAAAAATGGTAAAATTACATTTCCATAAGTAATAAGAGAAGTTGATCAAATCTTTGAAAATCGAAAATACAAAATATAGCAAAAGTGCGATTGACGCCAACAATATCTTGCGTTAATATGATTATGAGATTTGTATTTGTATCTGTAGACACAGATAAGAAACGCTGGTTCCGGATCTGACCGGAAGTAAAACATTAAGGAGCCAAAAGCCTCCTGCCTTTGTAATGAATAAGGTCATTTAGAATGAAAATTTCTAAATGGCCTTTTTTTGTTGCAAAAATATGGCAGACAACAAGTACAGATCAGCAAATAAGGAAAGGAGGATCACAAAAAAAACACAAGGAAACTCAGAATGCAAGGAGGGTGTTATGAAACGAAAAAAGATGGAAAAGGAGGTCGTGCACCTTCTTGAATGGATTATCGAATATCCAGGAGTATGGCAGATTGTATGTAATCCAGATGGAAAGGAAACTTCGCCTGAATCCTTTAAGATGGCATATGATATGCTGGTCAAAAAATCTCTGTTTTATCTGATACCGGTATTGTTTGCAACACATCCGGGAGAAGAATCACTGGAGATGGCGAAAAATTTATGTACGGCTGACTCTGCTGCCCGCGAGATCCGAAAAAATGGTATGGGAGCATTAGTCAAATGTATGCGGGAACATCTGGAATGAAACTGGAAAACTTTATAAAGTTATGGGAGGACAATTATGAACAAATCAATCATGATGGGACGAGTAGTAAATGAGCCTGATTTACGCTACACACAGACAGAGAATGGAGAACTTGCCATCGCAAACTTTCGCTTGGCGGTAAACCGGAAATTTGTACGAAGAGGAGATCCGGAAGCAGATTTCTTCAGCTGTACGGCTTTTGGCCGAAAAGCAGAGTTCGCGGAAAAATATCTGTTTAAGGGGATTAAGATTCTGGTAGAAGGTCGTATGCAGAATGACAACTACAAGAATCGGGCTGGTGAAAATGTCTACGGCATGCGGCTTATGATTGAAGAGATTTCTTTTGCAGAAAGTAAGAAAGCTTTAGAATCTGGAAATGACGAACGGGAAGAACCGGAAAGAGAAACAAGGGCATCTTCTAATCGAAACTGTTCTGACCGTGCAGAAAACCAGCGTTCAGCTTCCAAAAGCACCAGAAGTGAAAGAGCAACAGAAATGGATGACCGCGACTATGACAGAGAACGTGAAGCTGGAAGGTACAGAAGCAATACCAGGGCAGGTGCATCAGATGACAGACGGAGATCAAATTCTGGAGGGACAAGATCCAGAGGAACTTCGGCAAGAAGCCGGGAGCGTAGTCAGGATATTGATGACCGGTACATGGAAACAGATGATGAAAAACTGGATTTTGACTGAGCAAATCATAGGAGAAAATGCTTATGATGGAGAAAATGAACAAATGGTTGTCTGCACATAAAAAGCTGTGCGTGATAACTGGAATTTTTGGTCTATTAGTATCACCATTTTTATGGCCGGTATTTCTGGCAGTGATTATACATTCCCTTTCACTGGTCATTCCGGTTGCAGCAGGACTGTTTTTCTATGAAAAATTTATTATGAAAAAGGACAAGGAGGAAACGAATGAGAATGATGATGACAACAAACAGCAAAAGAACCATGCAGATGCCCGTAAAGTACATGCAGATGCTGAAAAGACCGAGGATTTACCGAAAAATCATGAGAAGGGATCGGAAACGGTAAATTTCGATAATCAGGAGAAGCAGGCAAGATGCAGGGCACAGGCTGCCATATGGTACGAAAAGGAAGGCTTTGAGCGGATCCAGGCGATTCGGAAAACTCTGGAATCTGAAAATCGAAACCGTTTTTCAGTAAACAGGGAAGGAATCTGCAGTATTTCCATTGGAAAAAGGCATTTGGAACCGAACTTCCGACAAACGGAGGCCTGGATGTGGAACTGACGGGAGACTGGAAACCCACAAAATATGGAATGCAGTATAGTGTGAGCAATTTTTCAGTAACCATGCCAACCACAAAAGAAGGTATTCGGACTTATTTGTCGTCATCCCTGATCAAAGGGATCGGACCGGCAATGGCAGCCCGCATCGTAGAAACGTTTGGGGAAGACACACTGAATGTTTTTAATGACAGCCCGGAGAAACTTCTTCAGGTAAAAGGAATTACGCAGAAACGCTTAGATGATATTCTGGAAGGATATCAAAAAAGCAGTTCCATCCGGGAACTGATGATATATTTGTCCCCTTTTGGGGTGACTCCTGCAAAAGTTTCAAAAATACAGGAGAAATTTGGCCCTGCTGCAGTTATGATCGTGAAGGAGGAGCCTTTCCGGCTCTGTGAGGTTCATGGATTTGGATTTCTGACTGTTGACCAGATTGCAGTAAAGGCAAAACATTTCCGTGCAGACGATCCCCTTCGCATTAAGGCTGCTATTTTGCATTCAGCAGGTCATACCGGTGTGGTACTGCTTTGCCGTGAGATAAGCATACGAAAATCGGAAGAAAAAGGCATTGAGGGGAAATTGAGCTGGAATTGAGAAAAAAAATATATTGTGCTTACGTTCTTCATGTACTCTTGTTGTGATTTCATTGTTTTTTATCGTATAATATGGATACTGGAGGTGGTTTGGATGAAATACAAGATTTTAGTTGTCGATGATGATAAAGAATTGGTGAAAATGCTTTGTAGTTATTTTAATATGAAACAATATGAAACCATTACGGCTACAGATGGAATGGAAGCATTAAATAAAATAAAAATGAAACCGGATATTATTTTATTGGATATCAACATGCCACGTATGGATGGGATTGAAGTATGTCGTCTGATACGCAGTAAAGTGTTATGTCCGATTTTGTTTCTAACAGCAAGAGTTGATGAAGATGATAAAATTAATGGGTTGCTTTCGGGTGGGGATGATTATATTACGAAACCATTTAGTCTTCGGGAGTTGGAAGCAAGGATTGTCACAAACATAAAGAGAGAAGAAAGGCATCAACAAAAAACGGAATACCGTTTCATGGATGAAATGCTGATTGATTATTCTGAAAAAATAGTAGCTATAGCCGGACACAAGATGGAGTTCACAAAAATTGAATATCAGATTATTGAATTCTTATCCATGCATCCGGGGCAGGTGTTTGATAAAGAACGTATATATGCACAAGTCTGTGGATATGATGCGGAAGGGGACAGTAGAACGATAACGGAATTAGTACGGCGTATAAGGAAAAAAATAGCGGATTATTCAGAAAAAGAATACATAGAAACTGTATGGGGGATTGGATACCGATGGAAAAAATAAGAAACTTGTCACTGAAAAAAACAATTCTGCTTTATTTTGTGATCAGCTTAACGGTAGCATTTCTGTTATCTGGATTTACAGTTCATTTTGCAAGAAATATGCAGAATAAAATATGGGAAAAATATATTGATTATGCAGATTATACGGACGTGTTTCAGCAATATGGAAAGAAATACGAGATTGAGATATCAAGACCTAATCAATCGCAGATGAATCGTTTGGACTATCATCTTTCGGAAATGTGTGACTTTATGGAAACATATTCGGTACTGATTTTTTCGATTGTTGGGAGTGTTGCTGCGGTATTCTTTTTTTATAAAAATAAGTTAAAGACACCTCTACAGGAACTAAAAGATGCCTCGCAAATGATTGCAGATAATGAACTGGATTTTCATGTGTCCTATGAAAATAAAGATGAGATGGGAACTTTGTGTAAAGAATTTGAAATGATGCGAAGTGCTTTAGCAGATAACAACAGAAAGATGTGGCGAATGATTGATGACGAGAAGGCTTTGCGGAATGCAATTGCACATGATATACGTTCTCCACTTTCCATATTGCGAGGGTATCAGGAAATGCTCTTAGAGTTTGTTTCTTCTGAGAGTATAAAAACAGAGGATGTTATTGATATCTTACAAACAGGCATGTATCAGATTGACCGTATAGAGCATTTCACGGAAAACATGAGAAAAATGTCCCATTTAGAACAGAGGGAACTGCAATGCTCAGAGATTGAATTATCGGAACTGGTAAAAAAGATTGAGGCAGAAGCTGCCATGCTGTCCAAGAAGGAAAGTAAATTATGTAAGGTAGAAAGAGCGCAGGAACAAAACATTGTGAAAGTGGATGAGGAACTTGTCATGGAAGTGACAGACAATTTACTGGAAAATGCGGTTCGATATGCACAAAAAAGTATTGCTTTGCAGATAAAGAAAAAGGATGGTTTTCTTATAATTTCTGTTGAAGATGATGGAATAGGATTTGTGGATACTGAGGAAAAAGTAACAGAGCCATTTTATCATAAGAATCCACAAGATGATTTAAAGCATTTTGGCCTTGGTATGTATATTTCTCGTATTTTCTGTGAAAAGCATGGAGGAAATTTGAAAATATATAATGCCAGACAAGGCGGTGCTCATGTAGAAGCTCTTTTCAAAGCTGAATAAAAATACTTTATAAGGCTGAAATCACAAATAAAGTGGTTTTAGTCTTTTTTGTTGTGAATTTATTGAGAATTGATTTGTATGATGTTGTTAAAGAAATAAAGAAAGGAAGAGATACAATGAAAACAATCATAAAAAGAAGTATACTTGATTATTTAAAGAACCCTGTTTTGTGGATTGGCTTGATTATTATAGTTGCCAGTATGTATCAATGTCTGTCACCGTATTTGCAAATTCATTATATCAAACAGAATGAACAGATCACACAAAATGACGTAGCATTGGAGGATGCTGATGTCATGAATGGGTACATTCCCACATCTGATGATAAAGAAAGAAGAAGGGAGTGGGAAGATACGATCAAAGAGACGTTAATGGACACCTCCCAAAATGGTTTTGGATTTAGCAGGCAGGAAGCAAATCATGTAATGAAAGAAATTCAGAACATGGATGTAAAGACTGCTTCTGAGTTTTTGGAATCCCAATATGGCTATTATAATGCAATATATGCTTATGAGGACCTTGAAATTCATAAGGGGACAGCAGAAGAAATCAATCATTATATCGAGCGAAAATTATCCGAACATTCTTTTTCCTGGTACTTTGCCAAAAAGTTCACGGATTTTGCAGGATTGCATATGGCCTTTTTTGCAACAGTCTTGCTATCATTTTTATTTATTCAGGATACACGAAAAAATACCTATGAATTATTACATACAAAGCCTGTTACGGCAATCCAATATATATGCGGGAAAATAATAAGCGGATTCATTAGTATGTTGGGCGTATTAGTAATTTTGAATGTTATATTCTTTATGCTATGTTTGAAAACGTCTTTAGAATCGGGCTTTTCGGTAACACCAATTGATTTTTGCGTGAATTCTCTGATCTATATTGTGCCGAATTTTTTGATGATATGTTGTGTCTATACAATTACAGCATTAATATTTAAAAATCCGCTTCCGGCAGCACCAGTTTTGTTTTTACACATTATATATTCGAATATGCTGACCAAGAAGAATGATATTTATTATATGAGACCGTTCTCTATTATGGTGCGATTTCCTGGCAGGTTTTTTGAAACACATGCAGCCAAAATGTCAAATATAAATCAGATTATGCTTGTAATCTCATCTGTTATATTAGTATGTATTTCTGTTGCAATCTGGAAAAGGAGGAGGGTTCATTGAAAACGGAATTAAAAAACTGCCTGTCGTTATATAAGATTTTTTATTCATGTGCATTTATACTGATATTGTGTGTTATTCATCCGATTATATACAATGAAGAAATCGGTTCAGCAATTCAGTCTCCAATAGCATTTTTAACAATTATTTTTTGTAGTGACACATATTTGATGGAAGTAAAAAATAAGCGTGCCGATGTATTTCATTTGTATGATCAAAAAAAACAGTTAAAAGTAATATCACAGAGAGTGTGCGTTCAAATATTATATTTATTAATACTTTCCTGTGTTGGATATGTTTTGTTTTTCTGGCAAAAACCGGGCAGTGTAAACGAAGGCGTTTCGGGCACTCAGATATTCCTTTTATTTTTCATTGCAATGTTTGGAACTATCTGGTTTTGGAGTATATGCACTGTGATTTTGTGCACATTGCTTCGAAATATGTGGGCAGGTATTGGATGTTTATTTGGAATTGTCATTGGACTTATATCAAAAGCGGGAAGTTCATTTTTCGGAAATCTGGGATTGTTTTCTTTCAGCTTTTGTGAACCTACTCAATTAATGTCCGAGAGTTGGATTTATGGAACACTTGTGTCTTTTATAACGGGGCTGTTTTTATTTGCAGTATTACCAATGGCTTTAAAGAAAAGAGGATAGATTATGAGTATTAGAATAAATGATTTAACAGTTAGATTTAAAAATGGTGTAGTTGCAGTAAATAAGGCATCTCTTGAAATACCCAAGGGAATTTACGGACTTTTGGGTGAGAATGGTGCTGGAAAAACCACTTTGATGAGGGTTCTTACAACCGTTTTAAAACAAACGGAAGGAATGGTTTCCCTTGATGGAATTCTGTATAACGAGGGAAATTATGAGAAAATACAGAAAAAGATTGGTTATCTTCCACAGGAAATCGACTTATATCCGAATCTTACGGTGAAAGAATGCCTTGTATATATGGGAGGACTATCAGGAGTATCCACAAATGACCTCGAGCAAAGAATTACCTATTATCTGGAAAAGACTTCTCTTACAGAGCATCAGAATAAAAAAATGCGGCAATTATCTGGTGGTATGAAGAGACGTGTCGGACTCATACAGGCACTTCTTAATAATCCGGATTTTTTGATTATTGACGAACCAACAACTGGGTTAGATCCGGAAGAAAGAATCAGGATCCGCAATCTTCTGGTTGATTTTTCAAAGGATAGAACTGTGCTGTTTTCCACTCATGTAGTAGAAGATTTAGCAGCAACCTGTACACAGCTTGCCATTATGAAAAAAGGAAATTTTTTATATTCCGGAAGCGTGAGTGGATTGCTGGAAAATGCAAAGGGCTGTGTTTGGAATTGTACGGTACAAAATGCAGAAGAAGCCCGTTTGTTAGAAGCCAATTATTCTATTTCATCTAAGCAGTATGTAGAAAATGGAATTCATATGAAAGTATTAAGCAAAGGAAAGCCAAATGAGAATTGTGTCCTGGATAATGATATCACTTTGGAAGATGCATATATTTATTTGACGAATAGCTGAATATAACGGTGGGCAAGTTGCCCGCCGTAAATTGTACTTATTTTGTTAAAAGACCGGATAGATTTTTTCCAATGGAAAATCCAATCTGTGGATATAACTCCTGAATCTCCTGATATTATTTCTTAATCATTTCCGGTTCATCAGCCCAGTGTTTCTTGTACTGTAGCATAATCAAGAGTACAATCAGAGTTATATTCTTTGATAACTTTTGACAATTTTTGTAGGATGGAGGTTCCCGATATGATGCAGATAACCAGACACTTACATTCCAGACCAATCAGTTTTCAGATTGTGCCATTGCATATAAAGACGTGAAAAAGTCCGGACAGACGGGCAGAAATGACAGTAACGGCACAAAGAAAGATAAACCAACAGGAAATACCCCAACGTCAATCTATTCACCGCAGACAGGTGATACAACAGACTTGTCAGGGTATGTGATTTTGCTGATTGCTTCGGTAACAGTAATCACCGGATGGTTAATCTTAAGAAAGAAAAAATGTAATAAAGAAGATAACGAGCACTCCTGTGGATTTACCACAGGAGTATTTCAGAATCAATAGAAACATATGGCAGGCACTGACTATAAAAGTTGGTGCTTCTTTTTTGACCTTTTTTCAAAAGCAGCTGACATGATTCCCATTGCCACGTGTGATTAGTAGAAAAATGATTTTTTCTGCGAAAATACCGTCCAAACACCCTCTGAAACTTGCAATTAGTGTGGGAATAGTTCATTTTTGCGAAAAAAACTTGCAAAAGGGGGTTGGTAAATATACTTTCAAAAGCTTTATAGGTAGAGGAACAAAATTTTCTCATAATTTTTCAAAATCATGTCCGCTTTTATCTCTCCTAATACAGAGTAAGTAAAGGGATTAACAAAAGTAAAAGAAAAAATGATAAAAATGCAAAAAAATATCACGAATTTTTTGCATCATGCCAAGTCATTTGACTTTAGTAATCAGAGGACGTTTTGGAATGTTCCTTCGCTGAACCTTGACAACCGATAAGTGCACCCTGGAAGTCTACCAGGAGTTCTGCCATGACCTTTCTTTTACAGAGAGTGAGCGGAATCATAATGACACTCCCGATGATGGGCGGCTGACCAAAGCCTTATGGTCAGTGGCCTGCTGATGCAGGCAGAGGCAGTCTGAGACGACTGCAGATGACAGGGAAACGCACGCCAGACCGCCGGACGAATGAAACTGATAACAATGTTTACAGGGCGAAATGCCTGGAAAGGAGCAGTTTATGACAGAACTGAAAATGAAAGAAATGCAGATAATCCACTGGTTTGGATGCCCGAATCTGAACTGTACAAAGGAGAGAATCCATCTGGCAGCTATGCTTGCAACGGATGCAGAAATGAAAAAGAATCTTTACAAGGTATGCAGATTCCTCGCAAGAGAAGAAATCGCATATCGGTATCCGAGCATATATGAAATGATTCGGAAAATGTTTTCGCCGGATGATACTAATCCACCGGACGCATGTGCAATGTTTATGCCGGACAATGAACCAGATGATGAAGAATATGCAATGGCAGCGTAGCTGCGGAAAGGACAGTAGCGATTATGAATAAAGTGATTTTAATGGGAAGACTGACAAAGAATCCGGAGATCAAATATGCCGGAAAAGATAATGATATGGCAGTAGCAAGATATACACTTGCGGTAAATAGAAGATATAAACGTGACGGAGAACAGGAAGCAGATTTTATCTCCTGTGTCACATTTGGAAAGAGTGCAGAGTTTGCACAGAAATATCTTCACAAGGGAACGAGAATTGTGATCGGCGTCGCATAAAAACAGTTTGATATATCAAAAAAGCAATTTTGAAGGCAAAAATAAAATTCCTGTGAAAATTTGGAGATCTTTACAGAAACAGCTCTGAAATTCTCTTTTATTAGGTATAAGGGATTTATGGAAGTCCTTAAATATACGGAAAAAGGGGAAGACATTTGGAAGAAAAATTGCAGTTGCTTTGGTTGATATTGATCTTTGTTGATTTTGGGCTTATGTTTATTTCATTTCCAATTTTGATTTATGCAATTATTGCCTGACATAAATGTAAAAAAGCCTTTCTGTAAGTGCCCTTTTCCGGTGAAAAGACTGGAGGGACATTTACATGTATGCAACAGTTTATGCATATATCCATAGGAATACAAGTAAAATACTACCCACTTGCTACTGTTTAAAGACTGTAGTGAAATTGACATTAAAGATCTGGAATGATACGATGAAATTGAACATTTTGCAAGGCAGATTGCACAAAATTTTATTCTGATACAAAATCAGAATTTTATACTTTATACCGCGTCTGCGGATCAACCGACAAAGACACAAAAAGAGTAAAATGGACTCTTGGAGTGTCTTTTTTTGTTTGGCAAAATGTTTTGACATGTATCAGATCCAATTACGCTAAAAGGAGAAAAGAAGTTCTTATGCCACGAAAAATCAGATCAAACTACATGGAGAAGTTCAAGTTCGTATACAATGGTAGAATTTTTGATAGTAAGCATAAATGCTGTGAATTTTATGGAATTTGTTACCGCAGTGTAATGAGTTATCAAAACAGACATAAATGTACGACAGAAGAATCAATTACACATTTTATTGAATTGAAAAAAAGTAAAGAAATCATATTCAGAAATCGAAAATGGAACAGTATTAAAACCTGTTGCGCATTTTACGATTTAAATGAAGCTTCTGTTAAAACAGATATGTGGAATCGGAAATGTACACCACAGGAAGCAATTGAACGGGCAATCGAATGGAAAAAAACGCATGAAATCACATATCATGGAGTGAAATATCCATCACTGCCCCAATGCTGTGAAGAACTTGGCATTAATCCTATATCAGTACGTTTATATATGGACAATAATGGGGTTTCTTCCACACGTGCGATTACGCATTACATTAAATCCAAAGAGAGACGGGCTTTTACATTTCGGGGAAAAGAATATAAAAACTTTGCGGAATGTTGTCTTGCATATGGATTGAAGCCAAAGTCAGTAAGTTCTGCAGTTTTTAAGGAGAATCGTTCCCATGCAGAGGTGCTGGAAAAAATTGTCTCTCATGTGGAAGGATGTATCCCACAAGAAGTAATGGAAAAAAAGGAAATTACTGGAAACTATGTAATTCCCAAAAAAAGGCATCGTGCAAAGGAAGCATTCTTTTATGAAAGGGAAAAATATATTTCGCTGGGACAATGTTGTGAGATATATGGAATTAATGAATCCAGTGTACGGGCCAGAGCCTGGAGGACTCATTGCACATGGGAAGATGCTGTAAAACATTTTATAGAAAAAAGCAGTGTAAACAAGTTGAAAAAGATATTTGTATATAAAGGGAAAGAGTATCAAAGTGTTGCTGAATGTTGTAGGAAATATGATGTTCGTGCTGCCAGTGTTCGTAATCGCACATCATCAAAGGGATGTAGCCTAGAAGAGGCTTTGGATCACTTTATAATGAAAAAGAAAGAGATAAAAAAGGGATTTGTATTCCGAGATAAAAGTTATGCAACAATGGAAGAATGCTGTAAAGCTTATGGCGTGAGTGCAAGTAGCGTATCTTCAAGAAAGTACAGATTAGGGTGCAGCATAGAGGAATCTCTGGAACATTTTATAAAGAATAAAGAAATGATAGAAAAAAGAATACAGAAATTTACATTTAGAGGAAGGGAATATCCTAGTCTCAGGGCCTGCTGCAAGAAATATGGCATCGAAGATGCGTGTGTAAGGCAGCGGGCCAGGAACCAAAATTGTTCCCTGGAAGAATCCTTTGAGCATTTTATGACTAGAAAAAGAAAGTATATGCTAAACAATCAGGAGTTTGAATATCGGGGAATCCTTTACCCATCGCTTAAGGAATGCTGTGAAAAGTTGGAGATAAACAAAAACAGCGTAGTAAGTAAAAGTCGTCGAAGTGGATGCAGCTTACAAGAAGCAGTGGAATATTATGTAAAAAAGCAACACACAAAATAAAATTGTATTGACCAGCAGGCAGTCGTTTATAGAATCCATAGGAGAGGAGGAACAGCCAATATCATCTGCCTGCAGATATTGGCTGTAATATATATGATACATAAAAAAACACAAGCAGCAGATAACGATAAGATTCTTATATCGGTCAAGGAAGCCTGTGAACTCACAGGCCTTTCAGAGAAAACCATGAGAACTCTTATGAAGAATAATACCTTCATGGTACGAATTGGGCGAAGAACCCTGATTGATAAGAAAAAATTTCAGAAATGGATTGATCGGCAGTCTTGAAAGGTTTTAGGGGTTGTGTTAAAATTAAGCCCAGTGCCATGCATGATCATCTATTAATGGAAAGAGGATGGTGATGTTATGGGAAAGAATCTAAAAGGTAAAGAAATAGGTAAAGGGATTCGCCAAAGAAAAGATGGGCGTTATGAGGCCAGAATCACAATTAAGGGTTCTGGCAAACCGCCTTTTTCGATTTATGGAACAAACTTGCAACAGTTGAAAAAACAAAGAAATATGTATTTGACAGAAGTTCTTCCGGGAGTCCCGGGCTTTGATTCGAGTATGTCTGTTTCAAAATGGTATGAGAAATGGATGGAACTCTATAAAGTTTTTAAGATCAAAGCAACTACAATAAGAAATTATGAAGATGGTTTTAGAAGAACTGAGGAATACATTGGCTATATGAAGCTGGCAGAGGTCAAACCGGAACATATTCTTAGCATGATAAAGAAACTGGAGGACGAGGGATATGCCCGGACTTCAATAATACAATCATTAAGTATCGTGCATCAAATGTTTGAGAGGGCAGCTGCCAGTAAAATGATTCCATCGGATCCCACAGCAGATGTTAAGCTTTCTAAAGAGGTACCGGGAGAAACATTGGCAGAACCAGCAGAAGAAAATTTGGATGCAAAAGAGAATTGTCTTAGTACAGTCGAAAGCCACCGTTTTCTGGAAACTATTGAAGGAAACCGTTACGAGGAGCTTTTCTTGATCTTAATGCATACGGGAATGCGTATAGGTGAAGCGCTTGCCCTACAATGGAGAGATGTTAATTTTGATGAAAAATATCTCCGTGTATACAAAACGTTGAACAGAGTTAAATTGTATTATGACAAGCAGGGAAAGAGACTTACAGAGCCATATTATATTACGCAGATTACATCCCCGAAAAAAAAGAAAAGTGTCAGACTGATTCCGCTGCCAGATATCGCAATTGAAGCTTTTAGAAACTGGAAAGAAAAACAGGACCAGGACAAAAAAGTATTAGGCAAGAAATGGGGTGCTGAAAATGAGCTTCTGGAAAAATACCCTGGGCTGATATTTACAACATCTACAGGAATGAGCTATCTTCCTGTCAATGCTGAAGATGAATGCGAACGAATCAAAAATATTGTAAATAAGCAGGAATCACTGGTGGCCAAAAAAGAGGGTCGGGAAGCAGAAATGTTAGAGGTAACTCCGCATAGTTTTCGTCATACTTTTGTAACAAGATGTGTTCAGTCTGGAATGGGACCAGCTACAGTAGGTAAGATTAGTGGTCATTCTACTCAGAAAATGACAGAATATTATACGCATCTTGAACAGGGGTATGTGAAAGATGAATACGAACGGTACGATAAAAAATATGGAAAAGAAAGCTAATTTTACTGATAAAATGACAATTTAGGAAGAGGTTTAAATATTTGGAAAAAGCAAGAAACACTGAAGAAGAAAAAAAAATGGGTCAAAAGTGGGTCAAAAAAGAATATGAGGCATCCGCAACCCGCATAAACACTGGGTTTCCGGCTGATACCAGTACATTATCACCGATGATGAAAGAATACATAAAGACCAAAGAAGAGTACAGCGACTGTATCCTTTTTTACCGTCTGGGCGATTTTTATGAAATGTTCTTTGAGGATGCACTGACTGCATCCAGGGAACTGGAAATTACACTTACAGGAAAAGACTGCGGACTGGAAGAGAGAGCGCCCATGTGTGGCGTTCCTTTTCATGCTGCGGAAACTTATATCAACCGGCTGATTGAAAAGGGCTATAAGGTTGCCATCTGCGAACAGGTAGAAGATCCGAAAAAAGCCAAGGGTCTTGTTAAACGAGAGGTTGTCCGCATTGTCACACCGGGAACTACTCTGGATACCATGTCACTGGACGAGTCCAAAAACAATTATCTGATGTCCATTGTCTCCATCGGAGATCATTTTGGCTGTGCAATTGCAGATATCACAACCGGTGACTGTTTTCTCACAGAACTGGATAAACCACAGAAGCTTCTGGATGAGATCAATAAATTTACACCTGCAGAGATCATCTGCAACGACGCCTTTCTTTTAAGCGGTGTGGATGTAGCGGATCTGAAGGGGCGTCTTGGGATCTGTGTATTTGCTCTGGATCCCTGGTACTTTGACGACCAGCTGTGTCAGAAAACCCTGAAAGAGCATTTTCACGTAGGAAATCTGGAAGGTCTCGGGATCGGAGATTATGACAGCGGGATTATTGCCTCCGGTGCACTGTTCCTGTATCTGAAGGAAACACAAAAAACAGCACTTTCCCATATGGCAAGCATCCGCCCGTACTCTGCTGAAAAATATATGCTCATCGACAGCTCCAGCCGTCGTAACCTTGAGCTTGTGGAAACCATGCGCGAAAAGCAGAAAAGAGGTTCTCTTCTCTGGGTTCTGGATAAGACCAAAACCGCCATGGGTGCAAGAACCCTTCGTTCTTATGTGGAACAGCCTCTGATTGATGCAGAGGAAATTGAAAAGAGACTTGGTGCCTTGGAAGAACTGAACGCAAAACCTATGGAACGTGATGAGATCCGAGAATACTTAAATCCAATCTACGATCTGGAACGTCTGATAAGCCGTATCAGCTATAAATCCGCCAACCCAAGAGATTTGGTTTCCTTTGCCTCTTCCCTGGAAATGCTGCCGTATATAAAGCAGATCCTTGCAGAATTTAAATCTCCGCTGCTTATGCAGATCAACGAAGACATGGATCCACTGTCAGACATTACCGCTCTGATCCGTAATTCCATTGCTGATGATCCGCCCCTTGCCCAGAAGGACGGCGGTATCATTCGGGAAGGTTATAACGAAGATGTGGATAAATTCCGCCGCTCCCGGACAGATGGAAAGAAGTGGTTATCTGAATTGGAAGCAAGAGAGCGAGAACACACCGGTATTAAGAGCCTGAAGATCAAATATAACCGTGTATTCGGCTATTCCCTAGAAGTTACCAACACCTTCAAGGATCTCGTGCCGGAGAACTATATCCGCAAACAGACTCTTACCAACGCAGAGCGTTACATCACCCAGGAGCTGAAGGATCTGGAGGATCTGATCCTTGGAGCGGAAGATAAACTTTATGCATTAGAATTTGAACTGTTTTCAGATATCCGTGATCAGGTTGGAGCTGAGGTTGTCCGTATCCAGCGTACTGCAAAGGCAGTAGCGGCTCTGGATGTTTTTGCTTCCCTTGCACTGGTTGCACAGAGGAATAACTTTGTCCGGCCCAAGATCAATGAAACCGGCCTCATTGATATCCGAAATGGCCGCCACCCGGTTGTGGAACAAATGATTGAAAACGATATGTTCATTCCAAATGATACGTATCTTGACAACCACAAAAAACGCATCTCCATTATCACAGGACCGAACATGGCCGGAAAATCCACATACATGCGCCAGACAGCGCTGATCGTACTGATGGCACAGATCGGAAGCTTTGTTCCTGCGGACAGTGCGAATATCGGTGTGGTTGACCGGATCTTCACCCGTGTGGGAGCATCCGATGACCTTGCAAGCGGACAGAGTACCTTTATGGTGGAGATGACAGAGGTTGCCAACATTCTTCGTAATGCCACTTCCCGAAGTCTTCTGATCCTGGATGAGATCGGACGTGGAACCAGTACCTTTGACGGTCTTTCCATTGCCTGGGCAGTGATCGAACACATCAGCAATACCAAACTCTGCGGCGCCAAGACCTTATTTGCGACCCATTATCATGAGCTTACCGAACTGGAAGGTAAGCTTTCCGGTGTCAACAACTACTGTATCGCTGTCAAGGAAAAAGGCGACGACATCGTATTTCTGCGTAAGATCGTAAAAGGCGGAGCAGATAAAAGCTATGGTATCCAGGTAGCCAAGCTTGCCGGAGTTCCGGATTCCGTGATCCAGCGTGCCAAGGAACTGGTAGAGGAGCTCAGTGATGCAGATATCACCGCAGCTGTAAAAGATCTGACCGCTCCAAAGAAAAAGCAGAAAATCACCTACGATCAGGTAGATATGGCACAGATGTCACTGTTTGACACGGTACAGGACAATGATATCATTGAAGAGATCAAAAACCTGGAGATTGGAAATCTGACACCAATGGAAGCTTTGAATATTCTCTATAACCTGCAGAACAAAATTAAGAACCGGTGGTGATACCCTTGAAAAAAATTGCAGTTTTAGACCAGAATACCATTGATAAGATCGCAGCAGGAGAGGTCGTAGAGCGCCCCTCCTCTGTTGTAAAAGAGCTTGTGGAAAATGCCATTGACGCAGGTGCTACCGCTATTACTGTGGAGATCACAGACGGTGGAAAAAAGCTGATCCGTATCACGGATAATGGCTCCGGAATGGATGCAGAGCAGGTTCCGCTTGCTTTTCTCCGCCATGCCACAAGTAAAATTGAAAAGGTAGAAGACCTGACCCACATTGCCTCTCTTGGCTTCCGTGGTGAAGCACTTTCTAGTATTGCCGCTGTCTCCCAGGTGGAGCTGATCACAAAGACGCCTTCCGGGATCAGTGGTACCCGTTATGTGATCGAAGGCGGAAAAGAACAGTCTCTGGAGGAAATGGGGGCACCCGAGGGAACAACCTTTCTAATTCGAAACCTCTTTTACAATACACCTGCAAGAAGCAAATTCCTGAAATCCGATATGACAGAAGCCGGTTACATCAATACTCTGATGGAGCAGCTGGCGCTTTCCCATCCGGAAATCTCCTTTAAATATATCCAGAACCGTCAGGTGAAGCTTTCCAGTTCCGGAAACTACAGTGTAAAAGATGTGATCTACAGTGTTTACGGACGTGAGATTGCCAAGGCGCTTCTGGATGTTTCCTATGAAAATGATTTCATGAAGATCGAGGGCTTTGTGGGGAAACCGGAGATTTCCAGAGGAAACCGTACTTTTGAGAATTATTATATCAATGGCAGGTATGTTAAAAACAAGATCATTACCAAAGCCATTGAGGACGGATATAAGGGACTTGTCATGCAGCATAAATTTCCGTTTGTCTCCCTTCGGATCGAAATGGATGGCAATGACCTGGATGTTAATGTGCATCCCGCAAAGAGAGAGGTGCGTTTTGCCAGAGAAACCGAAGTTTATACTGCCATTTATGAAACTGTCCGCAAGGCATTGACCCACAGAGAATTGATTCCTCAGGTATCTGTGGGAAAAGACGAACCGACATCCCGCAAAGAACAGATAAAGCCAGGAAATATTCCGGAGCCTTTTGAAGTAAAACGGCGGCAGGAGATGTACGGTCACCCGAACCGGACGGCAAATATAGCTTCCCATACTGCACCGGCAGCTTCTGAAGTACGTACAACGCCGGTTCCATCGATGCCTTATGATAAGTCGACAAATGGTACCGCCTCCTATGGCTCAGCTGAAACAGCTCACAGTTCTTCAGCTTCTTCTGCAGATAAATACAAGCATGTGGATTCTCTGCGGGAAAACCCCGTATATGGATCGCAGCCTTTTACAAAAGAAGAAGAGGAAATGTTTTCCGGAACATTAAAAGATGGAAGAAATGAAAATTCCGCTGCAGAAACAGCAGATTCTGAAGTGATTTCTGAAAAGCCTGCTGAATCGGCACCTCCTGAGGTAGACAACGAACCGATCAAATCTCAGGAACAGGAACCGCCAAAACAGCTGGAACTGTTTGAAGAACGGCTTCTTGCTCCTGAATCCAGAAGCCGCCACAGGCTGATCGGACAGCTGTTTGACACCTACTGGCTGGTACAGTTCGAGGATAATTTTTATATCATTGACCAGCATGCTGCTCATGAAAAAGTATATTATGAGCGATTCGTAAAGCTGTTTCAGTCTCAGAACATCCAGTCCCAGTATGTAAGCCCGCCGCTGATCGTTTCACTCAGCCTTGAGGAAGAAAACCTTCTGAAAGCAAACGAAAAGTATTTCCGGGATTTCGGTTTTGAGATCGAGCCTTTTGGCGGAAGAGAGTACAGCATCAGTGCGGTTCCATCCAGTCTTCTAGGGATGACAGAGGAAGAACTGTTTCTGGAAATGCTGGACCATCTTAACGCAGACGGTTCCAAAGATGCCTTTGAACTTTTTACCGCAAGGCTTGCGACCATGGCCTGCAAAGCTGCTGTAAAAGGCAATCATTCCATGTCCTCCCAGGAAGCCGACAAGCTGATCGATGAACTTCTGACACTGGAAAATCCATATAACTGTCCTCACGGAAGGCCAACCATCATTGCCATGAGTAAGACAGAGATTGAAAAAAAATTCAAACGTATCGTTTAAGATACCTATTATAAACGGAGGAAATATATGAAAAAACCTCTTATCGTCCTTACCGGCCCTACTGCCGTGGGAAAAACAAAACTTTCCATTGCCCTTGCAAAAGCAGTAAACGGAGAGATCATTTCCGCGGATTCCATGCAGGTTTACCGCCACATGAATATCGGTTCCGCCAAGATCACACCAGAAGAAATGGATGGTGTTCCCCATCATCTGGTGGACGTGCTGGAGCCCACAGAGGATTTTAATATCGTTCTTTTTCAGCAGATGGCAAAAGAAGCCATGGACAAAATTTACGCCAAAGGCCGGATCCCGATCCTGGTAGGTGGTACAGGATTTTATATTCAGTCCGTAACCAGAGACATTGATTTTACCAGTTCCAACCAGGATGACCATTACCGGAGGGAGCTGGAAGAACTGGCAGAGCAGAAAGGCCCTTCATTTCTCCACGACATGCTTGCCAAGGTTGATCCAAAATCAGCCAAAGATATCCATGAGAACAATGTCAAGCGTGTGATCCGTGCCCTGGAATTTTATAAACAGAACGGTACCCGGATCTCCGAACATAATGAAGAGCAGAAGGAGCATACCAGCCCTTATGCCCTGGCCTATTTTGTCCTGAACGCACCACGTCCCCTTCTCTACGAACGCATTGACACAAGAGTGGATGAAATGCTGAAAAACGGACTGGTAGAAGAAGTAAAAAAACTTCGTGAGATGGGTTGTCACAGAGGAATGGTTTCCATGCAGGGACTGGGCTATAAAGAAATTCTGGACTGGATGGACGAAGAATACTCTTACGAGGAAGCCGTCCGTATCCTGAAACGTGACACCAGACATTTTGCCAAACGCCAGCTTACCTGGTTTCGAAGAGAAGGCGAGGTAACCTGGGTAGATAAAGATAACTTTGATTACGATGACAGCAGGATTCTTTCCTATATGCTTTCTGTATGCAGGGAAAAAGGAATCCTGCCTGCCAAATAAAATAAAAAAGGAAAAATGATCATGAAAGAATTATATGCACAGCTTGGAATTTCTTCCGCAGTTTATGATTTCGGTAAAACTGTAGAAGATTCCCTGAAAGAACGTTTTGAAAAATTTGATAAAACTGCAGAGTACAACCAGATGAAGGTTATCCATGCCATGCAGAAAAACCGTGTTAGTGAAGCATGTTTCGGAGCTTCCTCCGGTTATGGCTATAATGATCTTGGACGTGAGACCCTGGAGCAGGTCTATGCGGATACGTTCCACACAGAAGCCTGCCTGGTCCGCCCGCAGATTACCTGTGGAACCCACGCACTTGCCATTGCACTGTTTGGAAACTTACGCCCGGGCGATGAGCTTCTTTCCCCTGTAGGAAAACCATATGATACCCTGGAAGAAGTCATCGGAATCCGTCCGTCCAATGGTTCTCTTGCGGAATATGGCGTAAAATACCGTCAGGTAGATCTTCTTGAGGACGGTACCTTTGATTACGAAAACATCAAAAAAGCAGTCAATGAAAAAACAAAACTGGTAACCATCCAGCGTTCCAAAGGCTATCAGACCCGTCCTTCTTTCTCTGTGAAACAGATCGGTGAGCTGATCGCTTTTGTAAAGAAGATCAAACCGGATGTAATCTGTATGGTAGATAACTGCTACGGAGAGTTCGTAGATACCATCGAGCCAAGTGATGTAGGTGCGGATATCATGGTGGGTTCCCTGATCAAAAATCCAGGCGGTGGTCTGGCACCTATCGGCGGATATATCGCAGGAAGAAAAGACTGTGTGGAAAATGCCTCCTACCGTATGACCTGCCCGGGACTGGGCATGGAAGTCGGTGCAACTCTTGGTGTAAACCGTTCTCTGTATCAGGGATTTTTCCTTGCACCGATGGTCACTAAAGGAGCTTTAAAGGGCGCTGTTTTTGCAGCGAACATTTATGAAAAGCTTGGTTTCCCGGTAGTTCCAAACAGCACAGAACCACGTCAGGATATCATCCAGGCGGTCACCCTCGGAACACCAGAGGGTCTTGTAGCATTCTGTCAGGGTATCCAGGCTGCTGCACCGGTAGACAGCTTTGTGACACCGGAGCCGTGGGATATGCCGGGATATGACAGTCAGGTGATCATGGCAGCAGGTGCTTTCATCCAGGGTTCTTCCATTGAGCTTTCTGCCGATGGCCCCATGAAACCTCCTTATGCAGTTTATTTCCAGGGTGGTCTTACCTGGGAGCATGCAAAGCTGGGAATCCTGAAATCTCTTCAGTATATGGTTGATAAGGAACTTGTGAGATTATGAAAAAATCCGAAGGACCGGACTTAAAAAAACAGATCTTTGTCGTAGGAGCCGGTGCTTCCGGTCTTATGGCAGCTATTCAGGCTGCTGTAAACGGAGCTGCAGTTACGGTTCTGGAACAAAATGACCGTCCCGGCAGAAAAATCTGTGCTACGGGAAATGGCCGTTGTAATATGACGAACCTGAATCAGGATGAAAACGCTTACCGGGGATCTCATCCTGAATTTGCCAAAGATGCTCTGGCACAGTTTCCTGTGGAAAAAACTCTGAAATTCTTTCAGGAATTGGGAATCTGTACCACAGACCGCAACGGATGGATCTATCCCCGAAGCAACCAGGCACAGAGTGTAGTAGATGTTCTTGTCATGAAGGCACGCAGCCTGAAGGTAAAGCTGAAAACCAATCAGACTGTTACCGACGTGTCTTTTGCAGACGGACAGTGGAAGATCCATACGGACGGATGGACCTACAGTGGTGATGCCGTGATCCTTGCAAATGGTTCCCGTGCTTCTTCCGTTGCAGGTTCCTGCGAAAGCGGATACGAAATTGCAAAAAGTCTTGGACATCATCTGATCGAACCCCTTCCAGCTCTGACAGCTCTGAAATGTAAGGGGAATTCTTTTTCCGGCTGGAGTGGTGTACGAACAGAAGGGACGATAACACTTTATATAGACGGCACACCGACAGTCTCCCAGCAGGGAGAGCTGCAGCTTACTGATTACGGTGTATCCGGGATCCCGGTATTCCAGATTTCCCGCTATGCTATCCGTGCCGTCCATGAAAACAAAAATGTGGAGCTTTCCATAAATTTTTTTCCGGAACTGAACCGGAAAGAGCTGGAAGAATACCTGGAGCACAGAAAAGCAGCCTGCCCTTACAAAACAGAAAAAGAACTTCTCATCGGACTTTTTCCTGAAAAACTGATCCGTGTTTTATGTGCACAGAAGGATCTTATCCGCGGGATCACCGATTTTCGTCTCCCGGTAAAAAACGGCCTTTCCTTTGAACAGGCACAGGTTTGTTCCGGTGGAGTGGATACGTCTGAAGTTCACAGCAAAACCATGGAGTCCAGACTTCATAAAGGTCTTTATTTTGCCGGAGAGCTCCTTGACATTGACGGTACCTGCGGAGGCTATAACCTGCAGTGGGCATGGTCAAGCGGAGCTGCCGCCGGTATCTGGGCAGCAAAGGAGGAAGAAAAATGATCCGGATCACACAGCTGAAGCTTCCCATCACCCATACAGAAGAGCAGCTTCACCGAAAAATAGCAAAAATGCTTCGTCTTGGAAATCAGCCGTTCACCTATGAGATCCGAAAACAATCTCTGGATGCCCGGCACAAAGAGGAAAAAAAATTTGTCTACACTGTAGATATTAAACTGGATAACGAATCCCGTGTCCTCAAAAAGGTTCACGATAAAAATATTATGTTAACCTCTGAGAAAAAATATCATTTTCCCTCATCTGGCTCTGAAACTCTGTCCCATCGTCCTGTAGTGATCGGAAGCGGACCTGCAGGATTATTCTGTGCCTGGTACCTGGCCAAAGCCGGGTACTGTCCACTGGTACTGGAACGGGGAGAAGAAGCAGACAAACGACAGGAAACCGTGGAAAATTTCTGGAAAAACGGCATCCTGGATCCGGATTCCAATGTACAGTTCGGAGAGGGCGGTGCAGGGACTTTTTCCGATGGAAAGCTGAACACTCTGGTAAAAGATACTTTTGGAAGAGGAAGGGAGGTTCTTTCCCGATTTGTGGAGGCAGGAGCTCCTTCTGAGATCCTTTACCAGCAAAAGCCTCATCTTGGCACAGATCAGCTTGTAGGTATCGTTCAGTTTATGCGTCATCAGATTGAAGAAATGGGCGGGGAATTCCGTTTTCGTTCCACAGTAACTGATCTGATAATCCGTGACCGGAAGCTTAACGCAGTCATTGTCAATGCAAAAGAGGAAATACCGGCAGAAATCTGTATTCTTGCTCCCGGCCACAGCGCCAGAGATACATTTGCCATGCTGGATAAACACAATATAAATATGGAGCCGAAATCTTTTGCGGTGGGGGTACGCGTGGAGCATCCGCAGACCATGATCAACCAGGATCTTTACGGAGAACCGGAAAACGACCGTCTGGGTGCAGCCAGCTACAAGGTTACCCATACACTGGAAAACGGACGTGGCGTTTATTCTTTCTGTATGTGTCCCGGCGGATATGTTGTAAATGCATCTTCTGAAGAAGATATGCTTGCAGTGAATGGTATGAGCTATCAGGCACGTGACAGTCATAATGCCAACAGTGCTATCATCGTTACGGTAAACCCTTCTGATTTTCCTGAAGAGGGAGTTCTCGGCGGAATCGCTCTGCAGAGAAAACTGGAGCGCGCTGCCTGGGAAGCCGGAAACGGAAAAATCCCGGTACAGCTTTTCAAAGATTACTGTACACATCAGAAAAGTACCAGGCTTGGAGATGTGATCCCCTGTATCAAAGGAGCTTATACACTTACCGATGTCCGCAGTATTTTCCCGAAAGAGATCGGCGATTCCATTGAAGCAGGAATCCATGCTTTTGGAAAAAAGCTTTCCGGTTTTGACCGGCCGGATGCATTGCTGGAAGGAGTAGAAAGCCGTACCTCTTCTCCTGTACGGATCGTTCGGGAACCGAAAAAGCTCACTTCCAATATAGAAGGGATCTACCCCTGCGGAGAGGGCGCCGGTTACGCCGGAGGCATTACATCCGCAGCGATGGACGGGATCAAGGTGGCAGAAGCAGTCGCTTCCGTTTATGCCCTGCCTGTAAACAAAATATGAAAAAAGTGGAAATTTCCGGGATAGAGTGTACATCCCTGCTTTTTTATGCTAAAATAACTTCTGCAATTTTGCATCCCCTTCTTCGAGAGCGAAAAGGGAAATCATATGAAAGATACTATAATGGAAATGCCAGATTATCAGCGCCCGTATGAGAAATGTCTGCGGGAAGGAGAACAGTCCTTAAGCGATCGAGAGCTTCTTGCCGTGATTCTGCGCTGTGGCGTACAGGGATCCAGTTCCCTGACTCTGGCAGATAAAATCCTGAATTTATCGAAACAGACCGGATACAGTGGCCTGCTTGGACTGTTTCATATTTCCATTCAGGAACTGATGAAGATCCATGGGATCGGTAAGGTAAAAGCCGTACAGCTGAAATGTATCGGGGAACTTTCCAAGCGTATGGCAACCGCAGCTGCAAAACCGGAATTGTCTTTTCACCATCCGGTAACCATTGCGAAATATTATATGGAGCGGCTCCGGCATGAAGAACAGGAATTGCTTTACTGCATGATGCTGGACGGACATAACCATTTGTCGGGTGAACAGCTTTTAAGCCGCGGTACAGTCAATGCCACACTGATCACACCAAGAGAAGTCTTTGTAGAAGCTGCAAAATATCGTGCGGTGAACCTGATCCTGGTCCACAATCATCCGGGTGGTGATCCATCCCCCAGTCAGGCTGATCTGGATGTTACGGAACGGATTTATCATTGCGGTGAACTCCTCGGCATCCATCTTCTGGATCATATCATCATCGGTGATCACAGGTATGTCAGTTTCCGCGAAAAAGGGATTTTTGATGAATATACTTAAGTGAAGGGACGGATTTATGCTTTTTAGAAATAATTACGGAGTAGACCTTGGAAGCAGCTCTGTAAAAGTCTATTCATTTTTCAGAAACAAAAGTTACATAGAAAAGAACATGGTAGCCTACAGAGGACGCCGGATCCTTGCCATAGGGAACGAAGCTTATGAAATGTTTGAAAAATCACCTGCGGATATTTCCGTAAATTCTCCCATGGCTTTCGGTATGCTGGCAAATCTGGAATTGCAGGAGATCGTCCTTTACAGCATGATAAAAAAGATCGATCATACATCCGGTCTCGGAGCAGACATGTATTTTTCCGTGCCACTTGATATGACGGCTATCGAAAAGAGAGCATATTATTATCTGGTCAATGGCCACTGGCTGCGAAAAAACCGTGTTTTTATGGTGGAGTCCCCTATTGCAGATGCCATTGCCATGGGAATCGACCCTGAAAAGAATCAGGGAAGCATGATCGTAAACATCGGTGCACAGAGCACAGCGTTTTCCATCATAACCGACGGCAAGATCATCATTAGCCGTAAGATCCCCATCGGAGGCAGACAGATGAACGAATCTATCTGCAGCGAGATCCGAAAACATTATAATCTTCAGATTGGAACACGAACTGCAAAACGTCTGAAAGTAGTTATGGGAAGACTGAACGATCAGAAAAAAGAAGCCCGAAAAGTAGTCGGGATCGACAGTATTTCCGGACTTCCACGAGAAGAAGTTATTTCTGCCTACGTTGTTAATGAGGGGATCGCCAACTGTGTGAACCAGATCGCAGCAGAGATGAAATCTTTTCTGGAACGTACCCCGCCACAGATCGCTTATCATATTGCAAAAGAGGGCATTTATCTGACCGGCGGCAGTACACGGCTGCCTTATATAGATAACTATCTGGCTAGCTATACAGGATTTGCCTTTAATCTTTCTGATCTGTATGAAACTTCTGCAGCATACGGCCTGGAAAAAATCATCCGCGACAGAAACCTGCGCAAATGGGCCCAGCCGGTAAAGCAGAAAAAACTGTAAAGGGGCATATATAATGAAAAACATCCGAAAAAAAGTGCGTTTTCATTTTAATTTAAAAAGTAAACATCTTCTGGTAATCATGACACTTTTCTGTGGAAGCTGCATTGTAGCTACAGCAGCCTCCGGAACCTCTTCCGCACCACTTCAGGAGGCCGCCGGTTTTCTTATCGTTCCCTTTGAAAAGGGGATCGCCGGTGTCAGTGATATATTTGGAAATGTAAAAAACAATCTTCGTGACAAACAGGACGTGCTTCAGGAAAACGAAGAGCTGAAAAGTCAGATCAACAGTCTTACGGAGCAAAACAACATCCTGATCCAGGACCAGACAGAGCTCACACGCCTGAAGGAACTTTACGATCTTGATCAGGAATATACCGACTATCCCAAGGTTGCCGCAAGGATAATCTCCAAAGATCCCGGAAACTGGTATGATACCTTTATGATCAACAAAGGCAGTAATAACGGGATCCGGGTTGATAACAACGTGATCGCCGGAAAGGGTCTTGTGGGTATTGTCACAGAAGTGGGACCTTCCTGGGCTACTGTCCGTTCCATCATCGATGACAGCAGCAATGTCAGTGCTATGGCAGTCAGTACCTCCGACAACTGCGTTGTCACCGGAGATCTGAAACTGATCGATGAAGGTAAATTAAGCTTTGAGCAGCTTTACGATCAGGATAACAAGGTAACAGTCGGAGAACGTATTGTCACATCAAATATCAGTGAAAAATATGTGGAAGGACTGTTTATTGGTTATGTCAGTGAGATCCAACAGGATCCCAATAACCTGACAAAAACAGGTACGATCGTTACACCGGTTGATTTCGGTCATCTGAAAGATGTATTTGTGATCACCACCAATAAACAGGACGCGATAGACAAATCGGAGGATGCGTCCAATGAAAAATAGGATTATATTATTTATCACTATCATTGTCTGTTTTCTCCTTCAGTGCACAGTAATGGACCGTATTTCCATTGGATCCATCACTCCAAATCTGCTTCTGATCCTGTGTGTATCCATGGGACTTATGCGTGGAAGAAAAGTCGGTCTGTGGACTGGATTTTTTTCCGGGCTTTTTGTCGATCTCTTTTATGGATCATTGTTTGGATTTTATGCACTGATCTATATGTATATAGGTTTTATCAGCGGCTATGCATTCCGCAGTTTTTATGATGATGATCTGAAAGTTCCGCTTTTTCTTGTAGCAGGAACAGATCTTCTTTATAATCTGGCTGTGTATGGCCTCCAGTTTCTGCTCAGAGGCCGTCTTGGATTCTGGACCTACATATATAGGATCATTATCCCCGAAATTGTATATACGGTTTTTCTCACCATCATCGTATACCGGGTATTTTACTGGATCAACTACCACTTAATGGATACTGTAAGGAAAGAAAGTGAGTCTATTTGGGAATTAAAATAAAAAAAATCATCAAAAAAATCCGTCTGAAACGTACTACAGTTCTTGTGATCGTATTTATTTTTCTGTCATCTATTCTGGTCCGGCAGCTTTTCAGTCTGCAGATCATACAGGGAGAGGATTACATCAGTAAATTTCAGACACGTACCACCAAAACACGCGTGATCAAAAGCACCCGTGGTAATATTTATGACCGTAACGGCACAGTTGTCGCCTCCAATGTACTTGCATATTCTGTCACATTCGAAGATAGCGGTACATACAACAGTACCAGAGAAAAGAATCTGACTCTGAACGGTATCGCCTATCAGGTATTACAGATTCTTTCCAAAAACGGGGACAGCTTATCTGATAATTTTCATATTACCGTCAATGATCATGGAGATTATGCTTTTGATGTAGATGAAGGATTTACTCTTAACCGTTTCCGTGCGGATATTTACGGAGAAGCACAGATTGATGATCTCAGTGATGAGCAGAAAAACGCAACCGCAGCCCAGATCATGGATCATCTTACCGGAAGCAGCGGATTTTCTATCGTTCTTTACGGAAAAGATGCCTACACCCCAGAAGAACTTGCCGCACATTCTCTTCCGGAAGAACTTACTAAACAGGAAATCCTCGAAATTGCGATCATGCGCTATCAGCTGAACACCAACAGTTTCAAGAAATATATGCCGGTGACCATTGCAACAAATGTCAGTGAAAAATCTGTGGCAGCCATAAAAGAAAATCAGGCCGCTCTCCAGGGTATTGACATTGTAGAAGATTCCACCAGAAAATATGTGGACGATGAGAGTATGGCGCCAATCCTCGGTTACACAGGCCAGGCCTCTTCTGAGGAATTGGAAACCCTTCGTAAGGATAATCCTGATTATTCCAATGATGCGGTTGTTGGAAAAGCCGGAATCGAACAGTATATGGAGCTTGAACTTCAGGGAAAAGACGGAGAAGAAACGGTCACAGTTGATAATCTTGGTAAAGTCCTTGACATTGACAATTCTAAAACTGTTGATCCTGTGGCCGGAAACGATGTTTATCTGACCATTGATTCCGACTGGCAGAAGAGTATTTACCAGATCCTGGAACAGCGTGTTGCTGGTATTGTCCTCTCTAAACTGACACCGAATAAAAGCTTTGATTATGAAGCAGAGAAAGATGCAAGTAAGATCACCATCCCAATCTATGATGTATACAATGCACTGATCGCAAACAGTGTGATCGATATCAATAAATTCAGTGATGCAGATGCTTCCGACACAGAAAAAAATTTATACGTCAAATTTCAGCAAAAACAGCAACAGGTTTTTGATACAATAAGTAACAGGCTGACAGGCGACAATCCTCCAGCCTATAAGGATGAAGATACGCAGATGCAGGAATATCTTACCTATATCTGTGATGATCTTCTTACCAATACCTTGAAGGTACTGAAAAGTGATTCCATTGATACCGCAGATGAAACATACAAAGCCTGGAAAAATGACCAGAGTATCAGTCTGAAGGATTATCTGAACTACGCTGCCAGTCAGAACTGGATCGATATTTCCCAGATCTCAACCTCCGGAGAATATCTGGATTCTGAAGAGATCTATCAGGCTCTTACCGCCTATATCATTGATTACCTGAAAACAGATACAGGCTTTTCAAAGCTTCTATATAAATATATGCTTCAGGAAGACACCATCAGTGGAGAAGATCTGTGTCTTGTTCTCTATGAACAGGGCGTTCTTTCCAAAGAAGACGAGCTGTATCAGACAATGGCCTCCGGTGGTCTTGATGCCTACACCTTCATGTATCGCAAGATCGCAAATCTTGAGATCACACCGGCCCAGCTTGCGTTGGCTCCGTGCTCTGCATCTGCGGTGATCACAGATACTGCAACCGGAAATGTTCTCGCATGTGTTTCCTATCCGGGATATGATAATAATCGTCTGACCAACAATATGGATACTGATTATTATGCAAAGCTTTCCACAGATCTTTCCAGCCCGTTCTTCAACAAGGCAACACAGCAGAAGACGGCTCCAGGATCTACCTTAAAGATCTTATCTACTGTTGCCGGCATGTCTGAGGGCGTAATAGATGATGGCACATATATTGAATGTACAGGAAGCTTTGACCTTGTAACACCTCCGATCAACTGCTGGAATAAACAGGGCCACGGTTCTCTTGATATCCGTGAAGCCATTGAGCAGTCCTGTAACGTATTTTTCACTACGATTGGTTTCGAACTTGGTAAAGATTCCGAAGGTAATTTTTCTGAAGCCAGAAGTCTTGGAATGCTTCAGAAATATGCTTCCCTTATGGGATTGGATCAGAAAACCGGCATTGAAATTTCCGAGGCTTCTCCGCAGGTTTCTGACAAAAACGCCGTCCCTTCCTATATTGGACAGGGTACCAATGCGTTTACGACCAGCCAGCTTGCACGTTATGCGTCAACGATCGCCACTTCCGGTACGATCTATAAGCTTTCCCTTCTGGACCGTGTGACGGATTCCAAAGGAAAACTTATAAAGGAATATCCTTCCGAAACAGCTGGACAGTTGGATCTTTCCAGCAATATCTGGGATGACATCCATGACGGTATGTATCGTGTGGTGCAGACTCATGATCAGTTTAACGGACTTGGAGTTGAAGTAGCAGGAAAAACCGGTACTGCCGAGATTGACTATTATCATCCGAACAATGCACTTTTTATCGGATATGCGCCTGTTTCTGATCCCAAGTACGCAATATCTGTTCGAATCGCAAACGGATATGCATCCGGTAATGCCTGCCTTGCAGCTAATGATATCTTTAAATACATTTTCGGACTTGCAGATGAAAGCACCATTCTCACTGGCTATGCAGCAAGCGATACCAGTAATGTATCGAATGACTAAACAAACTTTATGAGGATACCAGAAGTGTGGAACATTTTATAGGAGGAATCAGAAAACATGAGTGAAGTCATTGTCATTACATCTGGAAAAGGCGGTGTTGGAAAAACCACCACCGTGGCAAATATCGGGACCGGACTGGCTGCCATGGGAAAAAAGGTTGCAGTTGTAGATACCGATATCGGACTCCGAAATCTGGATGTTGTCATGGGACTGGAGAACCGTATTGTTTACAATCTGGTTGATGTGATCAATGGGAGCTGCCGCCTGAAACAGGCACTGATCCGGGATCGTCGGCATTCAGAACTGTATCTTCTTCCGTCTGCCCAGACCAAGGACAAAACTGCCGTATCTCCGGAACAGATGATCAAGCTTACCGATGATCTCCGGGAAGAATTCGATTATGTCCTTCTGGATTGTCCGGCAGGAATTGAACAGGGATTCAAAAATGCAGTAGCCGGAGCGGACCGTGCACTGGTCGTGACCACACCGGAAGTTTCCGCGATCCGTGATGCAGACCGTATCATCGGATTGCTGGAGTCCGGAGGGCTCCGGGATATCCGGCTGATCATCAACCGGCTTCGACCTGAAATGATCGCCAGAGGTGATATGATGTCTGTAGAAGATGTGTTGGAAATCCTGGCTGTGGATCTGATCGGTGCGATCCTGGATGATGAACAAATCGTGATCTCCACAAATCAGGGAGAACCTTTATCCGGAAAAAATTCTCAGGCAGAAGAAGAGTATCGCAATATCTGCCGGAGGCTTATGGGCGAAGAAGTCCCTTATGTTACTGTCCGTCGGAAAAATGGTGTATTCCACCGTCTTGGCAGCATTTTTCGAAAATAAGAGACACTTTGCTGTCTGACATTTTTCATCACAGGAGGAATGATTATGGGATTTTTCTCCGGGAAAAACCACTCTGCAGGCTATGCACGCGACAGGATGAAGCTTCTTCTTGTATCGGAACGCATAGACTGTTCTCCACAGATGATGAAGCTTTTACGGAACGATCTGATACATGCCGTAAAAAAATACGTTGTAATTGATGAACCAGGGGTGACCATACAGATCACACAGGAACCACCTGTTCTGCATGCAGTCATACCCGTACTTAAGAAAAGAGATGCATAATTTATGATTAAACAGTATAAGCTGCGGTTTTACAATTTTCGACTGGTGACATTTCTCCTGGCGATCAGCTTTATTGGAATTCAGCTTGTAGGAACAGCTGCCGACTACCTTCGCACACGTCAGCTTCTGGGTGTGATCATCGGTGTGGTCTTTATGCTGATCCTTTCACTGATGGATTATTCCTGGCTGCTGAACTTTCAATGGATCATGTATGGATTTAATATCGTTATGCTTCTGGCTGTCCGGTTCTTCGGATCCAGCGCCAATGGTGCTGCCAGATGGGTGGATTTAGGTTTTATCCGATTCCAGCCTACCGAGCTTTCAAAGATCATTATTATCCTGTTTTTTGCCAAATTTTTTATGGATCATGAGGAAGATCTGAATACCTTAAAGACTCTGATACAATCAGCTGTCCTTCTGGTCATCCCACTGATGCTGATCTATGTACAGCCGGATATGAAAAACACCATCACCGTAACAGTTCTGTTCTGTATTCTGATCTACATCGCAGGACTTAGTTATAAGATCATCGGAGGTGTAGCCTTGATCGCGATTCCTCTGGCCATCATCTTTCTGTCCATTATCGTGCAGCCGGATCAGAAACTGATACAGGATTACCAGAGAAACCGTATCATGTCATTCCTGTATCCGGAGAACGAAGAATACGCAGATGATATTGAACAGCAGAACAACTCAAAAACAGCCATCGCCTCCGGAGAGCTTGTGGGACGTGCTTTCAGTAATGACACCAGTGTTACATCCGTAAATGATGGAAACTTTGTTTCTGAGAATCAGACCGACTTTATTTTTGCGGTGGCTGGAGAGCAGTACGGATTTATCGGCTGTACTCTGATCGTACTGCTGCTGTTTCTGATCACCTTTGAATGTATCCGTATGAGCCTGCGGGCCAAGGATCTTGCCGGTAAGATCATATGCTGCGGTGTTGGAAGCATTGTTTCCATACAGAGCTTCATCAACATCTGTGTTGCTACCGGCCTTGCGCCAAACACAGGTACTCCGCTTCCTTTTGTAAGCTATGGTCTTACTTCTCTGATCAGTCTGTTTATGGGTATGGGACTTGTTCTCAATGTAGGACTGCAGAGCAGTGCATATAATAAAGAATTACAGAAAAAAGGTCAGAAATCGGATACCTACTTTCGGAAAGAGGAATACTTATGACACGTAAAGAACCTGTAAAAACTCATGTACATTCTGGCAATCCTTCCAGAGGTCAGGATTCCCGGGCTGCACATACAGCCTCCAGGGGGACAAAAAGAACTTCCACCACGCCGTCTGACAGAACTGTTTCTGCCAGACGTAAAGCTCAGAATACACGGATGAAACGGATGCGTCGTAAAAGGATCCGCAACACCATTTTTCTCCTTCTTCTGCTGATCGTACTATGTACAGCTGGCGGTTTTGGTGTTTACATGCTGAAGGGCGGTGATTTTTCTACTCCTGCAAATTCTTTCAATGCATTCTCCGAATTTGATAATACTCTGACTTCCAAGGAAGAACAGCGCGCGGCAGGTTTCGCCCATAATCTCTGTGTTGTTACAAAAGATGTTGCTCTGGATTCTGTCAGTCTGGATGACAGCCAATCCGGTGTGCTTCTGAATCTCAGTGATAAAAAGGTACTCTATGCAAAAGGTGCCTACAACAAGGTTTATCCTGCCAGCATCACAAAGATCATGACAGCTATGCTTGCACTGAAATATGGGAACATGGATGATACAGTAACGATCTCACAGGAAAATGTTACCCTGGAATCCGGTTCTCAGGTAGCTGGTTTCCAGGCGGGAGATCAGGTTACCATGGATCAGCTTCTTCATTGTCTTCTTGTTTATTCTGCCAATGATGCAGCATCTGCCATTGCGGAACACATAGGTGGAACAACAGATAAATTTGTAGAAATGATGAACAGCTTTGCTGCAGAACTTGGCTGTACAGGAACTCACTTTACCAATCCCCATGGTCTTCAGGACGAAAATCATTATACAACGCCTTATGACATTTATCTGATGCTGAAAGAAGCCCTGAATTATCCGGAGTTTACAGACATCACACAAATGGCATCTTATACAGTTAGCTATAAGCATTCCGATGGCTCCGACGCAAGTGCTACCTTACCCGCTACAGATCATTATCTTACCGGAGAGGCAGCAACTCCTAAGGATGTCACTATCCTTGGAGGAAAAACTGGAACAACCGATAAAGCCGGTAACTGTCTCGCACTTTTAAGCCAGAATGCTTATGGGAAGCCATTTATTTCCATCGTCATGGGTGCGTCTTCAAAGGATGTTCTTTATCAGGAAATGACATCCTTGCTCCAGAACATCAACTGACAGGATTACAAACCAAAAATAAAAAAGCAAATCTGTTTGAAATTTTATTTCGCAGATTTGCTTTTTTATTCTTTTTTTACATTCAGTTAATTTCTACTGTGCCATCACTACCGGTATCTTCGGTCTCACTGCTATCAAGATCCGTATCCGAAGTACCACTGTAATCATTGTCATTGACCACTTCACCGGAGCCACTGTCCGGATCTTCATAATTGCCTGCGCCTTTGCCGGTTCCATCTGAAGATGTATCTGAAGTATCTGCTCCATTCGCTTCACTATCAGTATTGCCATCGTAAGAATTATCACCTGGATCATAAGTCGGCTCTTCCGTATAGGAATCTCCATCCCCAGTATCGTCATAAGAATACGAACTCTCGGACCCACTGCTGTAGCTGTCCTCTGTATAGATTGGAAAATCCGCATCAGAAGTTCCCTCTGATGTAGAATCTGTAACAGGCTCCGCCGCATTATTATCCGGAATAGCAGTAAGACGAGAAACCGTTCCATCCTTTGGGACGACAATATAGATTCCCAGCATCACGATACATAATGCCATGGCTAATCCGGCAATCTTCATTTCTTCCATATGTTTCATCGCTGATGATCTCCCTGTCGTTTTTTTGTATTATAGCACAGAATCACTCATATTTGTAAAACAGCCTTGTATTTCTTTTGTTTTTCTGTAACAGTTCCCGGAATTTATTTCACGATCATATAGACACACTTTCTCTGGATGTTTATAATAAATAATCATATTTATTCATAAGCTTAAAGAAAGGCGTAACATTTTATGGGCGACTGCATTACCACATACACTGGAAAACACTTTGATCCGACACATCCGGCCGAAGAGCTGATCTGCATTGAGGACATTGCACACGCGCTTTCTCTTCTATGCCGCGGAAATGGCCATGTAAGGACTTTTTTCTCCGTAGGGCAGCACTGCATCCTCTGTGCCAAAGAAGCCGAGGCACGTGGCTATTCCGGCCGTCTTATACTGGCGGCTCTTCTTCACGATGCCAGCGAATGTTATATGTCCGATGTTCCAAGACCATTTAAGAAAAGTCTTCCTGAGTATCGGAAACAGGAGGAAGCTCTTTTAAACATTATCTATCAGAAATATCTAGGATCCGGACTTTCTGCCATAGAAGAACAAAAGCTGAAGGAGATCGACAATGACCTGCTCTGGTATGACCTGAAATATCTTCTGAATGAAACACCGGACACTCCAAAACCGGTTGTCCATGTTCCGATCCAATACCGGCAATACCCTTTTTCACAGGTGGAAGAGGAATATCGGAACCTTTTTAACCAGTTGTCTGTAAAAATCTGTAAATAGATATAACAGACAAACTTTATACAATTGAAAGAAGAACCCTATATGGAACGATTGATTTTTCATGTTGATGTAAACAGTGCTTTTCTTTCCTGGGAAGCAGCAAAAAGAGTAAAGATGGGACTTCCTGATCTGAGAGACATCCCTTCCTGTATTGGCGGAGACCCCAGTAAACGTACCGGCATCGTTGTCGCCAAGTCCATTCCCGCAAAAAAATACGGGATTCAGACAGGAGAGCCCATGGCTATGGCTTTTCGCAAATGTCCGAATCTTGTGGCCGTTCCATCTGACTTTGAATTATACGATAAATGTTCCAGAGCCTTCAAAAAAATCTGTGCGTCCTATGCACCGGTAATGGAATCCTTTTCCATTGATGAGGTTTTTCTGGATATGACCGGAACCTCCTATATTTACCCGGATCCGGTGGCAACTGCCCATGAACTGAAGGATAAGATCCGTACAGAACTCGGCTTTACCGTAAATATCGGCATCTCCACCAATAAACTTCTTGCCAAAATGGCCTCTGATTTCGAAAAGCCAGATAAAGTGCATACTTTATTTCCGGAAGAAATCCCTGTAAAAATGTGGCCTCTTCCAGTGAGAGAACTCCTTTTTCTTGGCAGATCCTCCGAAAAAAAGCTGCAGGATACAGGAATCAGAACCATCGGAGATCTGGCTCATGAAAAAAAAGCAAAAATACAGGCACTTCTCGGTGAAAAGGCAGGACAGCAGTTATATCAGTATGCCCGTGGCCTGGATGACTCCCCTGTGAAAGCAAAACCTGATGAAGCAAAAGGATTCAGTCTGGAAACTACCTTTAACGATGATCTTGTCTCCCTGGAGCAGGCACTTCCGATCCTGTTGGAACAATGCGATATTCTGGCTGCCCGCATGCGCCGCAAAAAGAAAAAATGCACCTGCATTTCTGTAACCTTCCGTACCCTGGATTTTCAAAACAAATCTCATCAGACTAAACTGCCAAATGCCACCGACATCACAGAAGAGATTTACAGAAATGCCCAAAATCTCTTTCAGGAATCCTGGATGAAACAGCCACTCCGGCTCCTGGGAGTATCACTGACCGGTCTTACGGATGATTCCTTTGAACAGCTTTCCTTTTTTGAGGATACTCACAGGAAGGAACGCCAGCAGAAACTGGATGCCGCACTGGATTCAATCCGTCTGAAGTACGGAAACGACAAGGTTACCCGGGCCAGTATCATGAACAGCACTGCCCGGATCGGAAGGAAAGCAAAAGCACAGATGGAAAATGAAAGAGAGCAGTAAGACCTGATTAAAATTACCAGATTTTTTCAAAAAACCCTTGCAATTTTATTCATAATGCACTATAATTTGAAGCATATCAATAGCAATTTTATTCAAAATTATTATATGTGTCTAAGGAGGAAAACAGGATGGTTGAACTGATCGTAGGAAAGAAAGGCAAAGGAAAAACAAAAGTACTGTTAGACAAAGTAAACGGAGCTGTTAAAGACGCCAACGGCAGTATTGTTTACTTAGACAAGAGTACTAAGCACATGTATGAGCTGAACAACAAGGTCCGCCTTATCGATGTTTCCGGATTTCCGGTTAAGAATGGGGACGAATTTGTAGGATTTATCTGTGGTATCCTCTCTCAGGATCATGATCTGGAGCAGATATATCTGGACAGCTTCCTTACAACAGCCAAGCTTGAAGGAAAGGACGCAACCGAAACACTGGATCAGTTAAGTGCCATCGGTGAAACCTTCAAAGTTTCCTTTATTATCAGTATGTCTCTGGATAAAGAAGAAGTTCCGGAAGCATATCAGGATAAAATTATCTGCGCATTATAATAAAATTGAATATGAACGTCCTATTTTGTACATAAAGCATAAAAGAACGTAAATTTTTAAAGGAATCTGTCTTCAGGACGGATTCCTTTTTAACTGTAGAGGACTTTGTTTATTCTTCATTTCTGTGGTATACTGAAGAACAGAATAAACACACAGGAGCGTTTCATATGAATCATTTACTGGAAAAAATCAAACAGAAAAATGCATCCGCATTCACCCACAGCGGGAAATTTCACGCAGACGATGTTTTTTCCGCCGCACTGCTTTTATATCTGAATCCCGAGATCACCATCACACGTGGAAACCAGGTTCCTGAAAACTATGAAGGTCTTGTTTTTGATATTGGCAGAGGACAGTATGATCATCATCAGAAAGACAGCCGTATTCGCGATAATGGCGTCCCATATGCGGCCTTCGGCCTTCTCTGGGAGAAGCTTGGACCGGAAATCCTAGGTGAGGAGCTGGCACTAAAATTTGATGAATCCTTTGTCCAGCCTCTGGATATCAATGATAATACCGGTGAAAAAAATGAACTTGCCACACTGATCGGCAATTTCAATCCGGGATGGGATTCCAAAAGCAACAATGACGAAGCCTTTTTTCAGGCAGTCAGTGTGGCAGGCATGATCCTGGAAAATAAATTCGAGCGTTACCTTGGAAACGAACGTGCAGACAGACGGGTGGAAGAAGTTCTTACAGAACATGCTGCTTCCCTCGCTTCGGGCGATACCCCGGCGGAAAATACCAATATCCTTATACTTCCGGAATTTATTCCCTGCCAAAAGCGCCTTTCGGAAACCAACATTGCTTTTGTGATCTTTCCGTCCAACCGGGGCGGTTACTGTATCCAGCCACAGAAAAAAGAATATTCCATGAATTACAAATGCAGTTTTCCTTCTTCCTGGCTGGGCCTGGAAGGCGAGGAGTTGTCTTTGGTAACCGGTCTTAAAAGTGCAGCCTTTTGTCATAAAGGAGGATTTCTCATGATATGCGGAACCCTTGAGGATTCTGTTCTTGCCTGCAGGAGCAGCCTTGCCGCCTTCCATGAAGAAGCTGTGATCGTAAGCCTTGGCGGAAATAAAGAAACAGACATACTGCTTCAAAAGCTTCCGGATCTTTCTTCTGCCAGGATCGTACATCTGCCGGTTCCCCGGTTACCCGAGCTGACGCTGAACGGGATCTATGGAGAACTCTCCATGGAAAAGGCAGAATGGAAAAGCTTTATAAAAGACAGGATTAAAGAAATCCTCAGTTGCAAACCAGAAGCAGTTTTTGCAGATAATGCCATGTTTTCCCTGTATCCCATCGTTCATGCTCTGCGAAAAAAACATATTCCCGTTCTTACAGCAGTAGAAAAAGACGGACAGAAGCTTCTGGTACGGATCCCATCCGGTTCTTAAATATTTTAACCGTGTAATTAATTGTATTTACAGATATATTCGCACTGCGTATTTATACAGAAAGAAGGCATATTTATGCGAGAAGAAAAATTTAAAATGGAAAGACAGGGGCTGATCCAGGTGGGAGATAAAGTAAAAATCTCCGAATTTCTCTCTGCCACTAACTACAGCTATATCATTGAGCCTGCAGTAGCCATGTCCGGCTGCTACAGAAACGCAGACCGCATCAGATCCAAAGAGGGAATCATCAAAAGCATTGAGCATACGCCACGCGGCTTTATAGTTACTGCAGAATTTGACGAATAAACATAGTATCCATCAGATAAGATCCGGCAATTAGCAATCTGCCGGATTTTTCGCTGAAAAACTGGCTGATTTATTCTGGATTATATTATAGGAATCTGGTATTATAGAGAAGATATTTGTGTAATTTCCCTAATTATCAGGAAATTATAAATTTTTAGAACAGAGGTGTAATATTATGAGCTGGTACAACGAAGCAATCTTCTACCATATTTATCCACTTGGACTTACAGGCGCTCCAAAAGAAAATGATTACGGAACTCCTGTACATCGACTGAACACACTGCTGCCGTGGATCAACCACATCAAAGAAATCGGATGTACTGCCTTATATATAGGGCCGCTTTTTGAAAGTGTCGGACATGGCTACGAGACAACCGATTACAAAAAACTGGATTCCCGTCTCGGAACCAATGAAGATCTCACCAATTTTGTAAAAGCCTGCCATGAAAAAGGCATCCGTGTGATCTTTGATGGTGTATTCAACCATACAGGCCGTGATTTCTTCGCTTTTAAGGATATCCAGAAAAACCGTGAGCATTCCCCTTACGTTAACTGGTACTGTAATGTAAATTTCGGCGGAAATACCGAATATAATGACGGTTTTTCCTATGAAAACTGGGGTGGATACAATCTTCTTGTAAAACTGAACCAGCGCAATCCGGAAGTACAGAACTATATCTGTGATGTGATCCGTTTCTGGGTTTCCGAATTTGATATTGACGGAATCCGCCTGGATGCCGCTGATGTACTGGATTTTGATTTTATGCGGATTCTCCGCCATACCGCAGACGAGGTCAAGAAAGATTTCTGGCTTATGGGAGAGGTTATTCACGGAGATTACAGCCGCTGGGTAAACGGGCAGACTCTCCACAGTGTAACCAACTATGCCCTTCACAAAGCACTTTACAGCGGACATAATGACCACAATTATTTTGAAATCGCTCATACAGTAAAATATCTTCAGAATATGGGAGATCTTGACCTCTACAATTTCGTGGACAACCATGACGTAGAGCGAATTCATACCAAATTGCAAAACAAGGCACATTTTGCTCCCGTACATGTACTTCTTTATACTTTACCTGGCGTTCCAAGCATTTATTACGGCTCAGAATTCGGTATTAACGGAAAAAAAGAAAAATTTTCCGATGCCAGCTTACGTCCGGCACTTGATCTTAACGATTATGCGGATGCTGCAACAAAGAACCCATGTACTGCACTGATCGCAGCCCTCGGAAAGGTCCGCCAGGGAACTCCTGCATTAAGCTACGGTTCCTACGCAGAACTGGCTCTTACAAACCGTCAGTTTGCCTTTGCAAGAGATCTGGAAGGCATACGAGTGATCGTTACTGTGAATAATGATGACAGTGATGCAGAGATGAACCTTCCAACTGGAAGTGCACCGGAATACGTAGGTGCTCTCACAGGTCAGAAGGTTTCCGCACAGAGCGGACGGATCCGTGTCCGTGTTGCAGCAAACAGCGGTGAGATCTGGATTCCTGCAGGAGATATGCCGGAATACAAACCGGTTCAGACTGATGTTCCGGAAACTGCTGCAGCAAAAGAGAACGAAGACGCTGCATCTGAGGCAGAAGAGGAGCAGGAGGCTGAAAACAACACTGTAACAGAAGCTGCCCCGGAAAAAGAAGCTTCAAACGCTGAAAATACAGATAAAGCTTCTGACAATACAGCAAACCCGGCGGATGTTCCGTCAACTCCTGAAGCAGAGTCTTCCAATCTGCAGGAAACGGCCGCTGCACCAAATCCGCACAAAACACCGGAAGAAATGACAGTAGGCGAACTTCAGGCTGCTATCCTTGCAAAAATGGCAGGAAACGGTCCTGTAGACGACCAGATGAAAAAGACCGTATACGACAACATCTGGCATGATTCGCTTGTCAACTGGCTGAAGAGCTTCCGATAGGAAAAAAATAATAAAGTAAGATTCCATAAAAAACAAGGCAATCCGATCATATCTTATGCGGTAAGCCTTGTTTTTTTGTGAAAAAAGATATTTATTTCACATAATATATATTATGTAAAGTTATGATCCTGTTATTCTGTAATTTAAGAGAATAAAAAAACAGCAGAGATTTCTACCTTAAACAGGCCAGAAATCCCCACTGCTTTTATCATTCTGTTTATTATCTCTCATCAAAAGGTACAAAATCTGCATGATGCCCCACATACTTATAAGCAGGACGGATGATCTTATTGGCACTGATCAGTTCTTCCAGACGATGTGCACTCCAGCCAGGCATACGTGCGATGGCAAAGATCGGAGTAAAAAGTTCTTCCGGAATACCAAGCATTGAGTAAACGAAACCACTGTAGAAGTCAACATTTGCGCAAACATTTTTGAACAGCCTTCTGTGTTCCATGATCAGCTTTCCGGCAATACTCTCAACCTTATCATAGAGCTTAAATTCCTCCATCATTCCTTTTTCCTCTGCAAGAGCCTGTGCAAAACGCTTCAGGATCACTTCTCGCGGATCGGAGAGTGTATAAACTGCATGTCCCATACCATAGATCAGACCTGCATGATCAAATGCTTCTTTATTCAGTATTTTCTGCAGATATGCTGTGATCTCCTCATCACTTTCCCAGTCCTTTACATTGGTCTTCAGATCTGTAAACATGTTCTGGACCTTCAGGTTGGCGCCACCATGACGCGGTCCCTTCAGTGAACCGATGGATGCAGAGGTAGAAGAGTAGCTGTCTGTTCCGGAAGATGTTACTACATGTGTGGTAAAAGTAGAGTTATTACCACCACCGTGCTCGGCATGAAGTACAAGTGCGATATCAAGAACCTTGGCCTCAAGCTCTGTATATTTGCCGTCCGGACGAAGCATCAGAAGGATATTCTCGGCAAGTGAAAGCCCCTTCTGCGGATTGCGGATAAAAAGTGTCTCATCTTTACGGAAATGACGGTATGCATGGTAGGAGTAAACCGCGATCTCAGGAAGCTTGGCGATCAGTTCCAGAGACTGGCGGAGTACATTCTCCACAGAAATATCTTCCGGGTTATCATCATATGTATAGAGAGCAAGTACGCAGCGCTCCATAGCATTCATAATATTGGCATTGGTTCCCTTCATGACAACGTCACGGACAAAACGTCCTCCCAGATCCTCCATGTCAGAAAGAAGCTCAAGAAATCTGGAAAGCTCTTCCTTGCTGGGAAGCTTACCGAAAATCAGAAGATAGATCGTCTCTTCAAAGCCAAAACGTCTGTCCTTCAATCCGTTTACGATATCCTGCACATTGATTCCCCGGTAATACAGTGCACCGTCTGCAGGAATACGTCTGCCATTGACCAGCTTATAGCCGGTAACATCGGAAATCTCAGTAAGCCCTGTGAGAACACCTTTACCTGCGGAATCACGAAGTCCTCTTTTTACATCGTATTCCACATAAAGGTTGGGATCGATGTGATGATTCTCTACCAGTTCCTTTTCAAAGAATTTCATTCTGCCTTTCAGCTGTTCGGAGTCCTCCAGACTCATCATTTCATGCTTTTTTTCCATAATTTTTTCCTCGTTTCCCCATTGTATATTAAAAAACACTGATACAGTTAAGATTGGTTACATCTTTGTAATCAGTGTTCGGGTATGGCATACATTTGTGTTCACCTGGTTAATAATTCTACAGTAAAAGCTCCGAAAATGCAAGAGGGTATTTCTTTTTTTCGTGTATAAATATTCATAATCTGACCTATTTCATCTATTAGTAAATTTATTCACCAAAATCTGTCTGGTTTCCATACCGAACCTGTGTTATGATTGTTCTGTGGCTTTTCTTATAATAGTAGAAGGGAGAATTAAAAAGAAATGCAAAGCAGCATCAACAACATTTACCGGCTGGATGGAACCGTTCCCATTGCCAAAGCGATTCCTTTTGGGCTTCAGCACATCCTTGCCATGTTTGTTTCAAATCTGACACCGATCACGCTGATCGCAGCCTCAGCTCAGCCGGCTCTTACCCAGGCCCAGATCGCAATTCTGCTTCAAAATGCTATGTTTGTGGCGGGAATTGCTACTCTGATACAGCTGTATCCATTATGGAAGATTGGTTCCAGACTTCCGGTGGTAATGGGAGTCAGCTTTACCTTTGTCACCGTTTTAAGCACTGTTGCAGCTAATTACGGCTATCCTGCCGTGATCGGTGCGGTTATGATCGGCGGTATCATGGAGGGAACTCTTGGTCTTCTTGCAAAATACTGGCGTAAGATCATTACACCGGTTGTAGCAGCTTCTGTCGTAACTTCTATTGGATTTTCACTGTTTACTGTAGGCGCAAGATCCTTTGGCGGCGGCTATAGCGAAGACTTCGGTTCTGCCCGAAACCTTCTTCTTGGTACCATTACACTTGCAGTGTGCCTTCTCTGGAATATCCTCAGCAAAGGGTATTTAAAACAGTTATCTGTACTGGCTGGACTGATAGTAGGATACATAATTGCCATCTTTATGGGAAAAGTCGATCTTGGTTCTATCTTATCCGGTGGCCTTATCTCTCTGCCTCACCTACTTCCCGTAAAACCTGAATTCCATGCAGGAGCCATTGTTTCCACCTGCATTATCTTCCTGGTATCTGCAGCAGAGACCATCGGTGATACCTCTGCACTGGTTTCCTCCGGACTGGACCGTGAGATCGCCGGAAAAGAAATTTCCGGTTCTCTTGCCTGTGATGGTTATGCCTCCACGATCTCTTCTCTGTTCGGATGTCCTCCGGTAACATCCTTCTCACAGAATGTAGGACTGGTTGCCATGACAAAGGTTGTAAACCGTTTTACCATTATGACAGGAGCTGTATGTATGATCCTGGCCGGACTGCTGCCGCCTATCGGAAACTTTTTCGCCTCACTTCCGGATTCTGTTGTCGGCGGATGTACCATTATGATGTTTGGTTCTATCCTGACATCCGGTGTACAGATGATCGCTTCCTGTGGTTTTTCACAGAGAAATATCACTATTGTTTCTCTTTCCCTTGCTGTCGGAATCGGATTCACCACAGCAAGCGAGAGCGGGATCTGGAATATTTTCCCGTCGATCATACAGTCCGTTTTTGCGCAAAATGTAGTTGCTGTTGTATTTATCATCTCCATTGTTTTAAGCTGTATCCTGCCTGAAAACATGGACATTGAAAAAATCAAGGAATAGGAATGTAAAAATGTTTAAAATTCTCATTGCGGAAGATGACCGGGAACTCCGCCAGCTTTTCCAGCATGTCCTCTTAAAAAACGGTTATACAGTAAAAGGAGTCTCTGACGGGCAGGAAGCGCTGGATGCCCTGGAAAAAGATTACTACGATCTGATCATTTCAGACATAATGATGCCCAATATGGATGGCTATGAACTGGTCCGCTCACTCAGAGATGCCGGAGATTCCATTCCTGTACTTATGGTCACTGCCAAAGATGCTTTTGATGATATGCGTATGGGATTTCTGTCCGGTACCGATGATTATATGGTGAAACCGGTCAATATCAATGAACTGGTTTTGCGGGTAGGTGCACTTCTCCGCAGAGCACAGATGATCAATGAGCGGAAACAGCGAATCGGAGATACCATTTTGGAGTGCGATTCCCTGACGGTATCCACCTCCTCGGAAAGTATGGTACTTCCTCAGAAAGAATTCATGCTCTTATATAAGATGGTTTCCTTTCCGGGAAAAATCTTTACCCGGCAACAGCTTATGGACGATATCTGGGGATATGATTCCGCAAGTGATGCCCACACAGTAGATGTCCACATCGGAAGGCTTCGGGAACGCTTCCGCGATAATCCGGATTTTAAGATCATGACGATCCGTGGAGTCGGATATAAGGTGATAAAGGCATGAAAAAGAAACCCTTCATAAATTTAAGCATTCGTTTACGTTTTATCTTTATGATCATGTCGGAGCTTGTCTGTGTATCTCTGATATCCTGGCTCGTTATGGATGTGCTGCATATTTCAGACGTTCCGAACATCGTATGGATCATCCTGGCCAGCGTGGCCGCAGGGGGTGTCCTTAACAACTTCCTCAGTATCCGGTATTTCGGGCCTGTACTAAAGCTGAAAAAAGCCATGCAACAGGTTGCAGAAGGCGATTTTTCCGTCCGACTGGAAACTGAAAAGCAAATGAAGGAAATCCGGGATATTTATTCTAATTTCAATCTGATGGTCCAGGAACTGGAAGCAACGGAGATTCTGCAGACAGACTTTGTTTCCAATGTTTCCCACGAATTTAAAACTCCCATCAGTGCCATCGAGGGTTATGCAACTCTGCTGCAGGATGATGACATGCCTATATCAGAAGAGCAGGAGCAGTACATCAACAAAATCCTTTTTAACACCAGAAGGCTTTCCCACCTGGCAGGAAATATCCTGCTGCTGTCCAAAATCGAACACCAGTCGATCCAGACCCGTCAGAATTGGTACCGTCTGGATGAACAGATCCGACAATCCATTGTTATGATGGAACCGAAATGGTCAGAAAAAGAAATTGAATTTGATGTGGACATGATGGATGTGGAGTATCTTGGAAACGAAAATCTCATCTGTCATGTATGGGACAATCTGATTTCCAATGCTATCAAATTCAGTCCCTGTGGTGGTACGATCTATATCCGGATGATGCCGGAAGGAGAAAAGATCCGTTTTTCCATAGAAAACGAAGGCCCCCAGATCAGTGAATACTCCATGAAACATATTTTTGACAAATTTTACCAGGGCGACAGTTCCCATAAACAGGAAGGAAACGGTCTTGGACTTGCCCTTGTAAAACAGATTCTGAACCTGTGCAAGGGAACCGTTTCCGTGGAAAATATTCCCGGAAGCGGCTGTCGTTTTACTGTTATACTGTAAAACAAATACTTTACACATATCCATAAACCCAAAAAACAGCGGACACCTTATTTTTCATGAGGTTCTTCCGTTGTTTTTTATTTTATATAAACTTTTTCATAAACTTCAACAATTGTTGAGAAACAGTTGATGTTAAGTTGCAGATCATCTTTTAAAGTATAGAATAGTTATTTATGAAAAAATACAGGAGATATGGAATATGTTATTAAAAAAAGCACCTGCCTACCGGAAAGCAGAAAAGGAAGATTTTTCAATGATCCGGGAATTTATCCGAAGAAACTATAAAGACCGCTGGGAGTTTGAAGAAACACATACCGAAAAACGTCTGACCAGACTTTTCTTTTACACCTATATGATATACAGAGATATCGTTACCGTGGCAACCTACCGTGATCAGGTAGTTGGGGTGCTCATTACCGGTAAAGACTCTCATGGCCATTTTGCCCCGGTTTTCCGTATGAAAAAAGGCTATCATTTCCTGCGCCTGAAATTTACTAAGGAAGGCAGGAAGAATCTGGAGCATTTTAACAAACTTCAGGATATGAAAAAACAATTGACTGTTTCCCCGGAGAAACCGACTCCCGGAAATATCCTCTTTCTTTATGTAAGCAAAGATTACCGCAGAAACGGAATCGGTACCGGGCTTCTCAAACAGATTTCAACAGAGAAGGATACGGATTATTCCATATATATGGACCAGCTGGATCAAAGAACATTTATGGAAAGTCATGGTTTCATAAAGAAAAACGAGGTTTCCCAGATGCGGGAGCTGAACAAAAAACGTTTCCGAGAAAGTGTAGCTCTTTATAAAAAAGAACCGCATTGCGAAACACATTCATGAATTACGCAGGAGATAAATGGAAAATGAAAAAAATTGGAATCATGGCTGACAGCCACAGTGGCATTTTAAAACAAGAAGCAGAGGAACTGGATATTCATGTCCTTCCTATGCCTTTTTATCTGAATGGAGAACTGTTTCATGAAGACCTGGATTTTTCCAGAAAAGGATTTTATGAAAAGCTACGTGAAGGAGCAGATGTTTCAACTTCACAGCCTTCCCCACAGGAAGTTATGGAAATGTGGGACGAAATGCTTTTATCCTATGATCAGATCCTCTACATTCCGTTGAGCAGTAGTTTAAGCGGTTCCTGCATGACTGCTGCCGCCTTGTCTCAGGAACCAAAATACGAAAACAAGGTGTTTGTGGTAAATAACGGGCGTGTTTCCACACCCCTTCACCGTTCCATTCTGGATGCGATAGACCTGGTGGAAGATGGATATACAGCACAGCAGATCAAGGATATTCTGGAAGCTTCCCGTGAAAAAACCGTGATCTATGTCGGATTAAGCACACTGGAATATCTGAAAAAGGGAGGCCGTATCAATACCACCACAGCACTGGCCGCAAGTCTTCTCAATATCAAACCGGTTATGAAATTTGGGACCGGTAAACTGGATGTTTTCCAGAAATGCAGAGGCATGAAAAAATCAAGAAAAGCCATGATCGATGCTATGCACAGAGAATTGGAAACAACTTTCAAAAAAGAATATGATGCCGGAAAAGTATATCTTATGGCTGCATCCAGCAGCACTGCGGAAGTTACCGCAGACTGGATCTCACAGATCCGGGAAAGCTTTCCGGGAATGGATGTGATGTGTGACGATCTTTCACTTGGACTTTCCTGCCATATTGGCCCGGATGGGCTGGGAATCGGATGTTCCTGCATGCCTTTATAAAAAGGACTCAATACCTTATAAGACAACATTAAACTACATTTAAATCACATAATATTACCATTGCTCGCTTGTGTTCTCTGTTCTTTTATATCTGTCGCATATGTGGTTTGTTGAATATTTACATTGTTTTTTATACTTCACATGTGGATTTGTTGATATTTTTTTCAAATTTCTCTTTACAATCCACATCAACAGTCATATAATAAAGTCACAAACAACAAAAAACCATATTAAAACAATTGCAATTCAACAACAAACCACACAGAACACGGAGGAAATATATTATGAAAATTCTTGAGTCTAAATTCGTACAGGGCTTTATCAAAATGGCAGATGATGGATATAAGCAGGGATGGCATGAAAGAAACGGCGGAAACTTAAGCTATCGTCTGAAATCAGAAGAAGTGGAAATGATCCGCCCACGACTGAACGCACCCGGAGAATGGACCCCCATCGGTGTTGAAGTTCCGGGACTTGCAGGCGAATTTTTTCTGGTAACAGGAAGCGGTAAATATTTCCGTAATATCATCGTTGACCCGGAAGTGTGTCTTGCGATCATTGAGCTTGACGAGACAGGAACCAATTACCGTATCCGCTGGGGTCTTGTAGAGGGCGGAAGACCGACCAGCGAGCTTCCGACACATCTTATGAACCATGAAGTAAAGAAAAAACTTACCAACGGTAAACATCGTGTTATTTACCATGCACATACCACCAATACCATTGCACTTACCTTCGTTCTTCCCCTGGATGACAAGGTATTTACCCGTGAACTCTGGGAATCTGCAACTGAGTGTCCGGTAGTATTCCCGGATGGTGTAGGTGTCATCGGATGGATGGTTCCAGGCGGAAGAGAAATCGCGATCAAAACCGCTGAACTGATGAAAAAATATGATGTTGTTATCTGGGCGCATCATGGTATGTTCTGCTCAGGCGAAGATTTCGACCTGACCTTCGGACTTCTTCATACCGTTGAAAAATCCGCAGAGATCCTGGTTAAGATCTTATCTATGGCTCCACAGAAGCTGCAGACTATCACACCGAATGACTTCCGCGCCCTTGCAAAGGATTTCAAAGTAACTCTGCCGGAAGAATTCCTCTACGAGAAGAAATAAATTCTTCGGCTACACAGTTTTATATCATATAACTGTACTCCTATCTGAAACTTTATCGGAAACAACCAAATATTTGCTGATTTTTGCTGATAAATCTGGTATGATAAAAACATATCTGATTTATCAGCAAATTAATATCAGAAAGGATATGGATAAGGTATGGAAGAATTATATAAAGCGATCGAAGAGAAGATCAAGGCAAGCGGATACCCGCGAAAGATTTCCGGAGAGGAAGTTTACGATGACATCTGCGATCAGATCGATGGGAAAGAGAACGGAAGCTATGTGCTGCTTTCCAAGTTTGATGATGATGTGATCTTTGAATATCATATCACAATTATGGACAGTGAATTTAATCTGGGTGTTCTTACCATGCGTACTCCGGAAGGTATATTCGAGACAGATTTTGACAAATAATGCTACCGGTTTTGAGTATGGATATAAATTGAATATAATACAAAAGAGGGAGTTGGTTTACGTAATAATAATTATGTAAATCAACTCCATTTCTTTATATCTTTATATGTCATACACAGGGAAGCACATAAAAGCATCTGGTTCACTATATAGCTCTTTACCAAACAGCTGCTTCTCAATGCCAACAATACCAAATATCAGTCCTCGCGAAGACGTACTGCCTTGGCCGCCTGACGCCGTCTGGCATCATCCAGAGCCGCATAATGCTTCTTGGTAGTATTGACATCCTTATGTCCCAAAACATCCGCTACAAGGTAAATATCACCGGTTTCCTGGTACAGGGCAGTACCATAGGTGCTGCGAAGCTTATGCGGGGTGATCTTTTTTGTAGTTGTGATCTCTCTGGCATATTTTTTAACCAGATTCTCGATAGCCTGAACACCGATCCGGCGACGCTGGGTAGAATAGAAGAGAGCGTGCTCATGGCCTGCCAGAGGTGTAATATTCTCCCTGACTTCCAGATATTTCTTCAACGCTTTTTCTACTTCAGGACCAAAGTATACAACCATTTCATTTCCACCTTTCCGGGTAACTTTGATTCCATTGTTTTTGAAATCTACATCCTCAACATCCAGTCCGACGCATTCGGATACTCGGATCCCGGTACCAAGAAGGAGAGTAACAATAGCAAGATCTCTGTCCTTCGTTTTTTCGTGGTACATCCGTTTCTGCCCGGTCAGCGTATCTCCGCAATGCTCAATATAATCCAGCAGCATGGCAACCTCATCTGTATCCAGACGAATAATATTCTTTTCATGAATCTTTGGCACATCGATCAGAACAGACGGGTTGGTGGTGATCATTTCATGTTTATAATAGTAAGCATAAAAACTTCTTAAAGCAGAAATTTTTCGTTTGACGCCACGTTCACCATTTGTTTCCGTTTTGGAAGAGTCGGCGGATTTATAAACTTTGAGAAATTCTTCATATTCCTCAAGATCAACAGCTTTGATCTGATCCAGAACATCAACTGTAAAATCCGACATATTTTTGTCTTTAAACATTGGATTCTGATCTAACAGAAACTGAAAAAATATACGAATATCATATGCATAGGAAATTCTGGTCTTGGTTGTAGTCGTTGCATCAATAGCCCGGAAATAATCCCTGCAAAATGGCGGAAGCGTTTTTAAAACCTCACGGAGTTTTAAAGTATTGTCAATGTCATTTTGTTCGTGGTAAGTAATTTTGTTATCCATAAAAACTCCTTAATATATAAATTTACATAATTTGCAGGAAATACCTGAAACACCTGTTAAAAGAAGTGGTTTTGCACCCATCTATATCTATACGACAAACCCGAGTTTTTCAAATAGATTGGTAGTGTAAACGGCTACTTCCGTAGATTTTCATCAAAAATAACGGTGAACGGCCCGTCATTTTCCAGAGATACTTTCATATCTGCACCAAAGATTCCATGTTCCACAACCGGAACCTGTTTACTGGCTTCCGAAATAATATACTCATATAATTTATTTGCTTCATCCGGTGCACCGGCTTCTATAAAGCTTGGACGGTTTCCCTTACGACAGTTTGCATATAAGGTAAACTGTGAAACCAAAAGCAATTCCCCGTTTACATCTGCCAGAGACAAATTGGTCTTTCCATTTTCATCCTCAAAAATACGAAGTCCCAGAAGCTTTTTCAGATACCAATCTGCATCCTCCCTGGTATCCTCACGGCCAACACCGATCAGAACAAGAAAACCCTTTCCGATTTTTCCGACAATTTCTCCGTCTACTTTGACTTCTGCATGATTTACACGCTGAATTACAAACTTCATAACCTGTTCTTCCTCCGTCTCCGTCTGTTTTTCTGCTTCAGTCGAAAACCTACATATTTCGCCTGAATAAATTTAACTAAAAATGTAAACATTCGTTTAATTTCATCCCAAGCCCCGGACCAGATTCTGTTTTTTTCCGCTTTTACTGTAACTTCCTGTGCTTTTGATACGTTTTTTTTCACCGGCATTGGCAGAACCTTTCCGGAAACAGGATCTACACAGTCAATATCTCTATAAAACTCAGCATCTGCAGACATATCTTTTTCATCAAGACTACGTCCGATCAGCTTCCATACGGCAGCATTCAGCACAGCAAATACCGGAACTCCAACGATCATTCCCGGAACTCCAAATAAACCACCACCGACCATGATTGCAACAATAACCATAAAGCTGGACAGTCCGGTCGACTCACCCAGGATCTTTGGTCCAAGAATATTTCCGTCAAACTGCTGAAGGATCAGAATAAAGATCAGGAAATACAAACTCTGAATGGGATCTACCAGCAAAATAAGAAGAATACATGGAACTGCTCCCAGATATGGACCGAAAAACGGAATAACATTTGTAACACCGACGATCACACTGACCAGAATCGCATATGGAGTTCCAATTATCGATGTTCCAACATAACACAATACACCGATAATTGCAGAATCCAGGATCTTTCCGCTGATAAATCCACCAAAAGTTTTATGCGTAAAACGCATGGAATGAACAAGAAAAGTTGCCCATTTGGTTGGAAGTGCTGCATAGACCGCCATTTTTGCCTTGGCAATAAACCCCTCTTTATCCGCCAATATATAAAGAGATACGATCGCTCCAATAAGGAAATTCTTCAGAAAAACAAGAAGATCCAGAAAGCTCGCAGATATATTTTTCATCATAAACTGCATCTGGGGAAGGATCGTATTTGTCAAATACTCCTGTAATCTGCTGGAATACTGATTGATCTGACTGATCATATCCGGATTCAGTTTCCATCCCTTTTCCACGACGGAGTTTAACCATTTTTCCACTACACTTACATAATGAGGAAAACTGTAGATAATATTCATGATGCTTCGAATCAATTGAGGAAGGATCATCATGACAAGGGCATAAATGACCAGAAACATAAAAAATACAGAAAGGATCACACAGATCCAGCGTACTACTTTCCTCCCCTTTTTCTGAAGTGTTTTATTCCTTTTTTCAAAAATCGGAAAAATGATCTTCCGCTCCAGAAAATTAACAATGGGAGTTAGCAGATATGCTATGGCAGCTCCGTAAATGATCGGCGCCATAATACCGAAAAATGTTTTAATTCCGGTGATCAGAGATTTCATATGGAAAATCCCATAATAAAATAAAATACTGGCAGCAATAACCAGAAATGCAGTCACACCTAACTGCACATAGCGATGGTTCCAACGAATTTTCATAGTAATTTCCTCCACCATGTGATTATAACATAGCATCTCTGGTTTGTGTCTAAAAAAAACATAAACATTCCTTTTAATAACTTATAGGATAATTCTGCAGGCAGAATTATCCTATAATGCTGAAACACCCTGCCATAAAAAATGGCAGGGTGTCTGAAATCTGATGTTTATTTTTTCAGGCTGTCATAAATGTGAATGGCTTCGATAATTGCCTTCGCAGTTCCATCAATGCCAAGCTTGCTGCTATCCAGACAAAGATTATAGCTGTCCGCAGATCCCCATTTCTTGTTGGTGTAATAATTATAGTAGCTGGAACGGCTTTTGTCTGTTTTGTTGATCATGTCCTTGGCCTCTTTAGCATTTTTATTGTATTTCTGAGAAATACGGTTGATACGCCAGTCAAGGTTTGCATGAACAAATACACTGAAACAATCCGGATTATCTGCAAGTGCATAATCCGCACATCTGCCGACCATTACACAAGGACCTTCTGAAGCCAGCTTCTTGATTGCCTCAAACTGTGCAAGAAAAATCTTATGGTTCATAGGCATGTCTGTAAATCCGGCTGAGGAATACCCAAATGAATAAGTATCCATCACAAGAGAATAAAGAAAACTGTTTGTTGGCTTCTCATCATGATGCTCAAACAGCTCCTTGCAGATCCCACTGTCATTGGCTGCGTGCTCCAGCAGCTCTTTATCATAGCATTTGATTCCAAAATATTTAGCAACTTCCTGGCCGATCTGCCTTCCGGCGCTGCCATATTTACGACCGATAGTAATAATAGAACTTGTTGTATTGTTACTCATAACAGCCACATCCTTTCTGTCCAGATTCAGCGAATTTGTAAATATTAACTCTGCTTCCTCTTTAATATAGTTATTATACAATATATTTCACGTGTTTTCCAGCTATTTTCGCAATTTTATCAGCAATTTAACAAAATATTCCGGAAGTGGGGCTGTAAATTCCATATATTCACCGGTACGTGGATGAACAAATCCAAGAATCATTGCATGAAGTGCCTGTCCCTCCAGATGATAAGGATTTCTGGATGAACCATACACCGTGTCCCCAAGAAGCGGATGTCCGATACTGGCCATGTGCACACGAATCTGGTGGGTACGCCCTGTTTCAAGCCGACATTCCACATACGTGGCCTCGCCAAAACGTTCCAGCACTTTATAATGTGTTATTGCATCTTTACCATTTTTATGATTGATGGCCATTTTTTTACGATCTGTCGGATGCCGTCCAATAGGTCCCTCTATTGTTCCCTCATCCTCTTTCAGATTTCCCTGCACAACTGCCCGGTAGCGTCTGCGGATACTGTGACATTTCAGCTGTTCTGCCAGATCCCGGTGAGCAATATCATTTTTGCATACCAACAGCGCTCCGGTGGTATCCTTATCAATTCTGTGGACAATTCCGGGCCGCATCACTCCGTTAATACCGGAAAGGCTGTCACCACAATGTGCCATAACTGCATTGACCAGTGTCCCCTGATAATGCCCGGCTGCTGGATGTACAACCATCCCTTTGGGCTTATTAACAATCAGTACATCTTCATCCTCGTAAAGAATATCCAGCGGAATGTCCTCCGGAATGATATCCGGCTCACTGGAATCCGGGATCTCCAGATGGATCCTGTCATTTTCACGAACCTTATAATTAGATTTGGCAGCTTTCTCGCCCACGGTAATCTGTCCTTCTTTCAGAAGTTTCTGGAGGAAAGACCTGGAAAGACCGCTGTCTTTCTCAGCAAGATAGCGGTCGATTCGTATACCTGATTCTTCTTTTTCTACTGTATAATCATATATTTCCATTTATATCTCCTACAAGAACAGACAAATGCATTATATGTCTCTCTGCCCGAATTACTGTTTGATATTCAGAAACGCAAAATCATCATCCCTGTATTTCGTGCACACAAACAGGATCAGAAAAATTCCACTTACAACTACATAAACATCCGCAAGATTAAATACCGGAAAATCGATCAGGGAAAAATAGATAAAATCGATCACATATCCTCTGAAAAAACGATCAATAAAATTTCCCAGTGCACCGGCTGCAAGTACTGTAGCAATGGTGAGCAAAGGCAGATAAAACCGCTCTTTCGGAATACGGATCCATGCATAGAGGATCACTCCCAGAAACAGCACACTCACAATGGCAAAAAAGAATACACTTCCCTGAAACATTCCAAACGCGATTCCCTTGTTTTCAGGATAGAGATAATGAAGTTCAAGTATGCCGGAAATCAGCGAAACAGATGGTTGTCCTTTCAGATACAGATATGACAGCCATTTTGCTCCCTGATCTGCAGCCACGAGTAAGATCAGTAAAAAAATGTCCCCCGACATACACTTACTAAAAGACATTTTCTGATGATGGTTAACACGACTGATCATAGAGTTATCTCCTGAATACAGGAAAGCAGTTCTTCATCGGTAACTGTTTTGTCGATAAAGCTTTTTCCGATACCATCCATCAGGATAAACCTGATATGTCCCTGTTCCATTTTTTTATCTTTCTTTGTTGCGGAAAGAACTTCTTCCGGGATAAGGCCCTCTACATGCACCGGAAGATCGTAATCCGAACATCCCTGACAGATTTCCTGATATTCTTCTCTGGTCAGAAGTCCTCGTTTCATGGAAAGATATGCCGCAGCTACCAATCCGACTCCTACACACTGTCCGTGGAGCAGGGTGAAATTCTTAAGTTTTTCTACTGCATGCCCCACAGTATGTCCCAGGTTAAGAAGTGCACGCTCGCCCTGTTCCTTTGGATCACGCTCCACAACGCCGGCTTTGATCTCACAGCACCTGCGTACCATTCTGGCAATCTGTTTCATGTCCAGCTTTTTGATCTCTTTCTGTTCACAGCATACATAGCGGAAAAAATCTCCATCACAAATCAGTCCTGTTTTTAAAATCTCACCCATTCCGCAGGCAAACTGTTCTGCCGGAAGTGAAGAAAGAGTGCTTAGGTTCATATAAACAAGACGTGGCTGGTGAAAAGCTCCTACCATGTTTTTGTACTGCTGAAAATCTACACCGGTTTTTCCACCCACACTGCTGTCTACCTGTGCAAGCAGTGTTGTCGGTACCTGAATGAAGTCAATCCCCCTGAGATAAGTTGCTGCACCAAATCCGGTAAGGTCGCCTACCACACCACCGCCTAATGCAACAAGCAGACTTTTTCGATCAAGACCATTTTTGATCAGAACCTGATACAATGCCGAAACAGTATTAAGGTTTTTGTTTTTTTCTCCTGCCTCAAAGGTGAACACAGAAATATCAGAACTTACCTCACTTAAAACCTGCCTTACAGATTCTTCATACAGTGGTCCCACATTAGAATCTGTCACAATGCAGATTTTTCTGTCGACAAATCCCTCTTCCTTCATAACCTGTGCCAGATTAGAAAAATCTTCTTCAAAACAGATGGGATAATGAAAATCACCTTCTCGTTTTACAAGTAATTTTGATGCTGTCATTGCGTTTTCCTCCTAGCTGTTCAGATATAAAGCAGAATCCGTACCCCAAGACGTCCTTTTTTTGTCTGACGGGATACTCCATCATAAATAAAACGTCCCTTTTTCCGAACGGATATGATGTCTCCCTCTTTGGGCTCATAACCATTGGATGTGATCAGTTTTCCATTTACAAAAACAAGTCCTTCTTCAATACAATGCACAATACTGCTTCTGGAAGTTCCAAAAGCCAGTGCGATCAGAGAATCCAGGCGTACGGACGCACAGGTTCCACTAACTGGTTTCAGTTCCGGTCTCGGAAGATCACCCGGATCTTCTATCTTCGACGCCACAACTGTAGTATGTCTTACACGGCACAGATTCTCCAGAAAAAAATCTGTCATCTGACGCAGACAGAAAAAGCTCGCAGTATGATCTTCTATAAGAATATCCCCAACAACACTCCTGTCAACTCCAAGATTCAGGATCGCTCCCAAATAATCCCGATGTGTCAGATCTTCTGAAAATTTCACTGCTTTTGGCTCGAGCCGGATACAATCAATGGGATAATCCCATGTAAAAGCAAGAGCATCAGGATGAAAGGCTACCATCTGACGCTCTGCATTCTCGTATCCGCCAAAACCTTCCGCTGTAACACCCAGCTTATGAAAATTCTGACTGTTTAAAATATTCCGTTCATTTAAATTAAGAAAATCCGTAAATGTGGTAATATCTCTCTGATAGGCCAGATTTGCCAGTTCACGGATTCTCTTAACAAAAAGTTCTTCTTTATCCATGAGGTTAATAACCCACTCTTACAGACGGCACAGAACCGCCAAGGATATTCTGAAGATCACCTGTAATATCTACATTATATGGTCCAAGTACAAAAATATAGCTGGACACCTGCTGAAGGCTTCCTCCAAGTGAATAACATGCACCGGAAGTAAAATCGATGATCCTCTGTGCAAGCTCCACATCGATCCCTTCAAGATTCAGGATAACAGTAGAATTATCGACCAGTGTATCTGCAATTTCTCTTGCTTCCTCCATTGTTGTAGGCTTGATCACACAAACTTCCATATTTGCAGCCTGGGAAGAACGCTTGCTTGTACGCATCGGGGTGATCTTGGAAGAAGATGCCGGTCTGGAAATACGGTCCTGTCTTGCCGGAGCCTTGGCTGCAGCTGTCTTTGCAGATGACTTGGCAACAGGTACCTTAACCGTTTCATCTTCCTGCTCATCATCCAGAAAATCCTCTTCCTCGTCATTTTTTTTCTTGGAAAATTTCTCAAAAAATTTCTTCTTTGGTTTCTCTTCCATATCATCATCTTCATCGAGGAAATCGTCGTCATAATCGTCCTCATCCTCAAGAAGTCTATCATCTAACAATTCGTCATCGTCATAATCGTCGTTCAGTTTGATGGCATCTAAAAACTTGTCTAAAACGCCCATTTTAAATCTCCAATCTTATTAGTCTTATAATGCGTAATTTCTTGCACCAAAAATACCAGTGCCTACCCGCACCATCGTAGCGCCCTCCTGCACGGCAACCATGTAATCTCCGGTCATTCCCATGCTCAGAACACTCATAGTAACATTATTAATGTTTTTAGCAGCAATGTCAACACTTAATTTCTTAAGTTCACGGAAAATTTCGCGATTTTCCTCTGCATTATCAACATAGGGAGCAATTGTCATGAGCCCATTTATCTGAATGTGTGAAAAATCTGCGATCTGTTCTATAAACGGTAAAACTTCTTCCGGTTTCAGACCAAATTTACTTTCTTCCTGCGCTACATTTACTTCTATAAGGATCGGGACGATAACCGCTTTTTTCGCTGCTTCTTTTTCAATCGTCTCGGCCAGGCGAAGCGAATCTACAGAATGGATCATTGCAACTTTATCCACAATATATTTTACTTTATTACGCTGAAGATGTCCGATCATATGCCATTTGACATCTGAAGGCATCTGATCATATTTATCTACAATCTCCTGCACTTTATTTTCTCCGAAGACACGTGCTCCGGCATCATAAGCCTCCTTCAGCATCTCCACCGGTTTGGTTTTGCTTACTGCGATCAGTGTGACTTCATTCGGATCTCTGTTTATTTTATTGCAGGATTCATTAATATTTTTCTGCACCTGTGCCAAATTTTCCGCTACCATGATATAAAGCCTCCTTTAATTAGTAAAGTATATCCTGTTCACTTACTTTATCTGCATTTTTCACAATACGGTCATATCGGACAAGCCCATTATAGGTTTCCTTTGATACAACTGCATATTCCTCATTTTCATCCAGGATCTCAATCCGGCGGAATACCGCATATCCCTGATTGATACAGAAAACTCCCTCCAGAACTTCTGTATCTCCGATGATAAACTTCTCTCCACTATCCGGATCAACAAGAGCATCACCTTCTTTAAATTTATTCTTGTCTACGTAATAAATATAGCTTGTTTTCTGTGTTTCTTTGTCTGTGATCTCATCACGGCCATAGATACCGGCACTGACAAAGGTTCTCGTACTGTTGCCCTTTTTATTTCTGCCGGAAAGCATAAATCCGGATTGCTGTGTTTCAGCATCCGTCGTAAGATATTTGGAAGGTATTGCATAAAACTCCTTCGTTACGATAGAAGATAACGGGATCTTTAAACCTGTCACATTGTTCGTGACAAGTTCTATTTCCAGAAACCGGTCTGACGCATATCGGATCAGTCCCTTATTAAAATCGATCTTGCCATATTTAGCCCCATCGATCTCCATGATCGAAAAGTCTCCTGTCTGCGTCAGATCATCTTTCAGAAACTTGACGCGGATCGATGTACGCTCCTTCAGATTAGCAGCCTGCTTCTCACTTAAAGGGATCAAAAGACTCCAGCGTTCATCTGTAATGATCGTATAAATATCATCTCCGGCCTTTATCTGTCCATCTGTTTTCAGATCCGTTTCCTGATAGGAATTCTGATCAAAATCAGCAGCTGTGACATTATCAACGGTTTTTGTTTCGTAGCCATCTGTAGAATACAGGATGACCCCGTCTGTCTGCGCACGGCGGATATTCGGATCACTGGAAGCTATTGTTGTAACTGTAGCTTCCTCTCCATCTTCAGACGTCGTACTTGCAGAAGAAGCTCCCGAACTATCTGAAGCATACTGAAGGATGCTTCCATTGAGCTGATATTTAAAACTATAGGTACTGTTAAATTTGCTGGGATCAAATCCTTTGGAAAAGCTCTGCATATTACTGCGTATATCCGCCAGTTCCTCTCTGCTCAGAGAGGTTACATTGTCTGCAGATCTTGAGCTGTTCAGGCTGTAGACAGCACCGTTGGCATTGATCTTGGTACCTTCCCTTGCGTAATATGTAACGTAACCGCCTGCATCTGCCTGCACTACGTTCTCTGTCATGATCGCCAGCCCTGTGTATGTCTCATTCATGGATAACGGACCGGAGGGAACCTGATAAGATTCCATATGAGAAGCTGTAAGATAAAGAATCACACTAAAGATCATATAGATAAAAATTGCTCCGAACATTACAGTTCCAATGTTCAGACCAAAAATTTTACGAAGCTTTGCTAAGAATCCCGGAGTTTTTCCGGAATGTACTTTATTGTCCGGCAAATGAATGCCTCCTTTACATCGTTCATCTCTTAAAGTTCGTTTTATTGTAACATTTTATTTAAATGAATACAAGCTTTAAAACGTGCGAACATACTTTCCGAATATCCGTTTGCCATTTTTTCAAAAGTATGTTATACTATTTAAAATATAATTTCGTGATGCTGTCATATTATGGTCGACAGCAGATAAAATCAACCCAGGGAGGTAAGTACACATGACATATGGCAGAATCAGTAAAAAGCAGCAGGAAATACTGGATTATATGAAAAACGAGATCCTTAACAGAGGTTTCCCGCCCTCCGTCCGTGAAATCTGTGAAGCAGTAAACCTGAAATCCACATCTTCCGTTCACTCCCATCTGGAAGCTCTGGAAAAAAACGGATATATCCGCAGAGATGCCACCAAGCCCCGTGCGATCGAGATCATTGACGATAATTTCAATCTGGTCCGCCGCGAGGTTGTCAATGTTCCTCTTGTAGGCACTGTTGCTGCCGGACAGCCGATCCTGGCAGTGGAAAATATCGATGCTTACTTTCCGATCCCGGCTGAATATATGCCCAATGAACAAAGTTTCATGCTGACTGTCAAAGGCGACAGTATGATCAATGCAGGTATTTTTGATGGAGATCAGGTTCTTGTAAAGCAGCAGGCAACAGCAGAAAACGGCGACATGGTGGTTGCTCTGATCGATGATTCTGCAACAGTTAAGACTTTCTACAAAGAAAATGGTTATTATCGACTTCAGCCGGAGAACGACAATATGGAACCGATCATCATTACCGGTAATCTGCAGATCCTCGGCAAAGTATTTGGTGTATTTCGTTTCTTTTCATGAAAGCATAAACAACTGATCCCAATGTAATGTGATCTAAAAAGAGAGATATCTTTAAGGTGGCTGTACCGCCCCACAAAGATATCTCTCTTTTCTTTTTCAGCAGAAAACTTCTGCTTTTTGATTTCCTTTTTTTAGTTTACATAATATTTTTACAGTAAACCAATATAACGAGTTTTACTCATTCTCACCAAGAAATTCTTCCGCATCAAGAATCTTGCCGTCTCTCCAGATTCTCTCAAGATCGTAGAAAAGTCTGTTTTCCTCATCAAAGATATGGATGATCATATCACCGTAATCCATGAGGACCCAGCTGGAGTTTCTGGTTCCCTCGATCTGTTTTGCTTCATATCCGGCACGGCCAAGCATTTCATCTGCATTGTCAACCATTGCCTGTACCTGATTCTGGTTGGAAGCACTTGCGATCACAAAATAATCTGCGATCACGGAAACCTCATGGATATCAATGATCTTGATATCCTTTGCTTTTTTATCATCCAGTGCCTTGCAGGCAATCCGGACCATATCTTTTTCGATACTCATAAATTTTAATCCTCCTGTCTGTTGGCTGCATCCTGCATTTTTCTGTCATGGAGTTCTTTATAATAAACATAAGCATCCCTGGTCGTACTGTCGATTTCCTTGGGATTTTCCTCCAGATATTCCAGTGTATCCTTTAAAATCTCATACATACACTCATCCAGATCTTCAAAAGCAATCTTTCGCACCTTCGCAAGATTCGGAGCCTTGTCACGCATTGGTTCAATATAATCTGAAATATATACGATCTTCTCAAGAAGACTCATTCCCGGTCTTCCTGTTGTATGATAAGTGATCGCTGTCAGGATCTCTTCGTCTTTAATATCATATTTACTGCTGGCCACATAAGCCCCCAGTTTGGCATGAAGAAGAAACGGATGATCCTTTTCAAAATCTGATACCGGAATATCATGCTGGCTGCACAGCTTCAGTTTCTTTTTATTAGGAATACACTTTGCACTGTCATGAAGAAGTCCTGCAGCCTGTGCATCCTCCAGATCATAATCATAAACCATGGCAAGCGCAGCACAAGTGTACATAACCCCCATTGTATGCTCAAATCTGGCCTCATCCAGATATTTGGAAAGTTTCTTTTTTATCTTGATAAAATCATATTTTCCCATCTGAATCATTTCCTTTATAGATATCATTTTTCTCGATATAGGAAATCACAGGCTGGGGAACATAGTAGCGGAGACTCTGCCCGCTTTCATGCCAGGAACGGAGCAGTTCACTGGAAACATCAATATTCATGGTATCCAGTCGAATAAAATTTCCGTTATACTTCTGTGACAGAAGTTGCATCTGCTGATCAAGTTCCTTCAATGGAGTATGATCTCTGGTTGCCACTACCAGTACTGCTTCATGACAAATGCGTTCCGGTTCCATCCAGGTATCAAAATTAAAAAGCGAATCTGCACCGATGATAAAATAATACTCTGTGTCCGGATTCGCTTTATTCAGCTGTTCCAGAGTCCGGTAAGTATACGTATAGCCTTCCTCATGCATCTCGATCAGAGACAGCTCAAAGTGAGGATTATCCTCTATGGCAAGACGGACCATTTCCGCACGCTGTTCATCAGTCGCTCTGCCCTTACGGTTCCGTTTATGAGGTGGATTTCCGCAGGGCATAAACAAAACCTTATCAAGTTCAAGCTGTTCATAGGCTTTTTCTCCCAGGATCAAATGCCCCATATGAATGGGATCAAAAGTACCACCCATGATTCCTATTTTCTTTGTTGCTTTGCTCATTTATAACCTCCCGAGATTAGGGAAGAATGATTTTTTTCTTGTCCTTTTTACCTTCTCTGTAGAGAACGATCTTTTTACCGATCACCTGTACTACCTGAGATCTTGTTCTCTCTGCAAGAACCTGTGCCATTTCACGCGGATCCTCCAGACAGTTCTGAAGAACGCTGATCTTGATCAGCTCTCTTGCTGCAAGAGCTTCCTCAACAGCAGCGGTATTTTCAGGAGTAAGACCACCCTTGCCAAGCTGAAGGATCGGATCCATTGTCATGGCAAGGCCTTTTAAATATGCTCTCTGCTTACTTGTCATTGTCATACCTCTTTATTTATAATAATCAAAATCAAAGCCATACATACGAACCGTATCACCTTCCTGGATACCGGCTTTCTCCAGTTCCTCCAGGATACCGCCCTCTTTCAGGAATTTCTGGAAGAAAGCAAAGCCCTTCTCGGAATCCAGATTTGTATAGCCAAGCATTTTTTCAATCTTAGGACCTTCCACAAGGAATACTTCCGGATCTTCTTCGCTGCGCTCCACAGTAAATGGAAGATTTTCATTTACAAGAACATCTTCCGGGAAGAATTCCTGTTCAAACACTACCGGTTTCATCGGGCTCTTATCCAGAAGCTCTTTCACATGGAAAAGAAGCTCTCTGACACCCTGTCCAGTAACAGCTGAAATCGGATAAACGGAAATACCCTGCGGTTCAAACTCTGCTTTCAGCCGATCGATGGGGCTTTCTTCTCCATCGTCAAAAATACAGTCGATCTTGTTGGCTGCGATAACCTGCGGTCTTGCCGCAATTTCCGGATTGTAAGCTTCCAGCTCTTTATTGATCTTGTGGATATCCTCTACCGGATCACGACCTTCTACGGAAGCTGCATCTACAATATGGATGATAACCCGTGTACGCTCAATATGACGGAGGAATTCATGTCCAAGCCCTACACCTTCCGATGCACCCTCGATCAGTCCCGGGATATCAGCGATAACAAAGCCGCCGTTATCAGTATCTACAACTCCAAGATTAGGACTCAACGTTGTAAAATGATAGTTGGCGATCTTCGGCTGTGCATTTGTCACACGGGAAAGAAAGGTAGATTTACCAACATTCGGAAATCCTACCAGACCAACATCCGCGATCACTTTAAGTTCAAGGAGAACCTCAAGTTCCTGAGCCGGCTGTCCAGGCTGGGCATATTTCGGTACCTGCATGGTAGCTGTTGCATAGTGCTGATTGCCTTTTCCACCACGACCGCCTTTTAATACGATCTGTCTGCGATTCTCACCGGACATATCCGCGATGACCTTGCCGGATTCCGCATCCATGATCACCGTACCTTCCGGAACCTTCAGGACCACATCCTTACCGTCTGCACCATGGCAGCGTTTTTTACCGCCTTCCTGGCCATCCTCAGCTTTATATTTTCTTCTGTGTCTGTAGTCTCCGAGAGTATTCTGGCCCTCGTCGATCTCAAAAATCACATCACCGCCACGGCCACCATCGCCGCCGTCCGGCCCGCCATTGGGTACATACAGCTCACGGCGGAAGCTTACATGTCCGTCGCCGCCTTTACCGGAGCGGATAATGATCCTTGCTCTATCTGCAAACATATTACACCTCTATTCCAAAAAAAGGCTCCAAACCGGATCGATTTGAAGCCTTTTACCTATTTCATTACTCTGCGTCTACAGGAACGATAGAAACCTGTTTCTTATCGCGACCTTTTCTTGTGAATCTTACGACTCCGTCTGTAAGTGCAAATAAAGTATAGTCTTTACCGCAGCCTACGTTTTCACCTGGGTGAATCTTGGTTCCGCGCTGTCTGTAAAGAATGTTTCCGGCTTTTACAAACTGTCCGTCTGCTCTTTTCGCACCTAATCTCTTAGACTCGGAATCACGACCGTTCTTTGTAGAACCAACTCCTTTTTTATGTGCGAATAACTGAAGGTTCATCTTCATCATTGTTGTTACACCTCCTTGACTTTTACTGTCAAATATCGATTGTTATAACTACCAGCAATTTCCGTCAGACCGAGAAGTAAGGAATCCATAAGGAGCATCCCCCGTTCAGAAAGATCATTTCTGAAATGAATGGAAACAAATCCATTCTTTTCCTGCACATCAAATTTATCATCTGTGAATTTTTCAAGAGAATTCACCGTGGTAATGATCAGTGCAGATACCGCAGCACAAACAATATCCTGTCCAGCTTCTGCATAACCGGCATGTCCCTTCGAAATAAATTCTTCGTAAGATCCATTTTTCTTTCTGACTTTAATTGTAATCATGATGACACCAGATTAACCGTTAATCTTTTCGATCTTAACTTTGGTGTACTGCTGTCTGTGTCCGTTTTTCTTGTGATATCCAGTTTTGCGTTTGTATTTGTAAACGATGACCTTGCGATTCTTACCGTTTTCAACTACAGAAGCGGTAACACTGGCATCTTTTACATCCTCGCCAACCTTTAATCCGTCATTGCTGACTGCGATCACGTTGTCAAATGTTACGGTTTCACCAGCTTCTACACCGAGCTTTTCAACTTTAATTACGTCACCCTCGGCAACCTTGTACTGTTTACCACCTGTTGCAATAATTGCGTACATCTGTGGCACCTCCTAATTATTTACTCGCCAAATTCGGTGGCTTCTGTTCTGAAACTGAAGCTCTTTAACCTCTTTGTGCGGCATACTCGATTATCATAACAGTGACATACTGTTATGTCAATAGTTTTTTTGATATTTTTATTATTTTTTTGTAAGCTCCCGAATGTCCTCGATCACCGGACGTCTTACTTTCTTTCTGGTCATTTCCAGGATATGCAATGGTGTGATATCAATGGCCCTGCTCTTTATCGGATCCTTTCTGAGAAGCTTCTGTAAAACATGAAAGAGTTCCTCTCTGTGATCCGGATTTTCCATGTTGATAAAATCGATCAGGATAATACCGGAGAGATTACGAAGCCTCAGCTGCCGACTGATTTCCGCTGCCGCTTCCAGATTGATCTTGCGGAAGGTTTCTTCCATTTTCTTCTTTCCGGTATATTTTCCACTGTTTACATCAATGGATACAAAGGCTTCCGTCTGCTGGATCACCAGAAATCCGCCGCTGTTCAGCCATACTTTTTCTTTCTGGATCGCATCCAGTGCAGTTTCCACGCGATACAACTTATAAAGCGGAAGAAGTTTGTCCTGATAAAAACGAAGCTTCTCTTTAAGCTCCGGGCTGATCTCTTCCAGATATCCCAAGATCATTTCTCTGATTTCCGGTACATCGGTAATGATCTCATCCAGGTCACGACCATACGCATCTCTCACAGCCGCCACATAAAATGGTTCTGTCTCCAGTACCAGACTGAAACAGGTTCGGTTCCGTCCCTGGACCACAGCTTTATGGTAGCGGCCCTTCAGCCACTCCAGTTCCTTCAGGATCTCTTCTTTGGAAGCATCTGCGGCATTGGTCCGGACAATGATCCCGAATTCCTTATCCGGACGCTCTGCTTCTTCTTTCAGCCATCCGCTGAGGCGATGGC